>NZ_BAAGXZ010000016.1:0-109212 GCF_054779575.1 Glycomyces halotolerans | reverse complement strand
TCGGTACCGGTACTGGCCCGTACCGTCTGCCCGCCCGCACCACCGGTCGTCCCACCGTTCTGCGAAGCGAACCCCGTCGCCCCATGCGACTGCGCCGTCGCTTGAGATATCGACAGGGCGACACCGGCGGCGACGACGGCCGCGGTGGCCACCGCCGTCCCTAGTTTGAGTGCGATCGATCGTCGCATCGGTTCAGCCTCCTAAAGGCAGATGTATTGACGTATTTCAATGAGTCTAAGGAAAAGGCTTTCTTCCGGTCAATACTTTCGACGCAACCGGTTGCAGAAATTTCCGCCGACCCGCCCGCTCCGGCTCCCGGGGGCGATCGCCGGTGGCGTTTGCGGCAATTCAGATGATGCATCGGCGCCTCATGCGGGCATTCTGGAGCGTTCCGAGGCGGCGCCTTGGAGTCACGAGCCGGGCGGTCCGAGCCCAACGCGAGATGAAACCCGAGGACGTCGAATCGCAATCGCTTGCCCACTTTGCGTGGTGCTCCGTCGAAGTCCGCCCCCAAGGCCGCCGATCGGCCTCGACCGCGTCGGGCGATTGAGCGCGGCTGCGGAGGGTAACCCCCCTCTTCCATGTGTCCACGCAGCTATCCAGGGAGGCCAGCAATGGCGAACACTGTCGGCGACTACGTCCTCGAGCGGCTCCGAGACTGGGGCGTCGAACAGGTATTCGGCTATCCCGGCGACGGCATCAACGGCATCATCGCCGCCTTCGGGGAGTCCGACAACCGACCGCAGTTCATCCAGTCCAGGCACGAGGAGATGTCCGCGTTCCAGGCCGTCGGCTACGCCAAGTTCGCCGGGCGTCCCGGTGTATGCCTGGCCACCTCCGGCCCCGGCGCGATCCACCTGCTCAACGGGCTCTACGACGCCAAACTCGATCACGTGCCCGTCGTCGCGATCGTCGGCCAGACCGCCAGAAGCGCCATGGGCGGCGACTCCCAGCAAGAAGTCGACCTCCAGTCCCTGTTCAAGGACGTCGCCTCCGAATACGTCACCGAAGTCAATGTCTCGGAGCAACTGCCGAACGCGTTGGACCGGGCCTTCCGCACCGCCGAATCCACCCGCGCCCCGACCGCGATCATCATCCCCGCCGATCTCCAAGAGCAGGAATACGACGCGCCCGGCCACGAGTTCAAGCACGTGCCCTCGAGTCCGCCGAGTCTGCCGCACCCGCTCGTCGTTCCGTCCGACGAGGACCTCGATCAGGCCGCCGACGTGCTCAACGCCGGCGAGAAGGTCGCCATCCTCGTCGGTCAGGGAGCGCGCGGCGCCGCCCACGAGGTCGAGGCCGTCGCCGAGGCCACCGGCGCGGGCGTGGCCAAGGCGCTGCTCGGCAAGGACGTCCTGTCCGACGATCTGCCGTGGGTCACCGGCTCGATCGGGCTCCTCGGCACCAGGCCCAGCTACGAGCTCATGCGCGACTGCGACACGCTCCTCATCGTGGGCTCCAACATGCCCTACACGCAGTTCCTGCCCGAACTCGACCAGGCACGGGCCGTACAGATCGACATCGACGGGTCCATGGTCGGCATGCGCTACCCGACCGAGGTCAACCTCGTCGGCGACGCGGGCGCCACCCTGGCCGCACTGATACCGCGGCTCCACCGCAAGACCGACCGCTCCTGGCGCGAGACCATCGAAGGCAATGTGGCCGGATGGTGGGACACCGTCGCGAAGCAGGCCATGGTCGACGCGAAGCCCATCAACCCGATGCGGGTCGTCCAGGAACTCTCCGAGCGCATCCCCGACAACGCGATCGTCACCGCCGACTCGGGTTCCTCGACCAACTGGTACGCCCGCAACCTCAGGATGCGCGGCACCATGCGCGGCTCCCTCTCGGGCACCCTCGCCACGATGGGCCCCGGCGTCCCGTACGCGATCGGCGCGAAGTTCGCGCACCCGGACCGACCGGTCGTCACCCTCGTCGGCGACGGCGCCATGCAGATGAACGGCCTCGCCGAACTCCTCACCATCAAGCGCTATTACCCGCAATGGGAGGACCCGCGGCTCATCGTCTGCGTGTTCAACAACGGCGACCTCAACCAGGTCACCTGGGAGCTGCGGGCGATGGGCGGCGCGCCCAAGTTCGAGGAGTCGCAGAACCTTCCCGACGTCTCCTACGCCGAAGTGGCCCGCACCATCGGGATCGAGGGCATCGCCGTCGACGAGCCGGGCGACCTGGGCGGCGCCTGGGACCGCGCGCTCGCCGCCCAGCGGCCCGTGGTGCTCGACGTCCACTGCGACCCCGAGGTCCCGCCGATTCCGCCGCACGCCTCGCTCGACCAGATCAAGTCCACCACACAGGCCCTGCTCAAGGGCGACCCGAACGCCTGGCACCTGTTCGTCCAGGGAGTGAAGACCAAGGCGCAGGAGATGACGCCCGGCCGCGGATAGACCGACGCGTACGCCGGCCGGGCCCGGCGACTCAGAGGACGACGCTCCGTCGCGAACACCGAGGAGGCGATAGTGAACCACAGCGACAGCGCCGTCACCGAGATCGGCGCCGCCGCTTACCGGATCCCCACCGCGAGCCCCGAGGCCGACGGAACCCTCGAATGGGACGCCACCACCATCGTGGTGGCGCAGGTCCGGGCCGGCGGGGTACAGGGCACCGGCTGGACCTACGCCGACGCCTCATGCGCCGAACTCATCCGCGCCACCCTCGCTCCGGTCGTCCGCGGGCGGGACGTCCTGGACCCCGCCGCCTGCTGGCACGCCCTGCAGCGGCGGGTCCGCAACCTCGGTCGGCCGGGACTGGTGTCGTGCGCGATGTCGGCGCTCGACATCGCCCTGTGGGACGCCTGCGCTCGGCTGCTGGACCGGCCGCTCAGCCGAATGTTCGGCCGCGTCCACGACAGCGTCGACGTGTACGCCAGCGGCGGCTTCACGACCTGGGACGACGCCCGGCTCGCCGACTGGGTCGCCGACAGCACCGGCCGGCGCGCGATCCCGCGCGTCAAGATCAAGATCGGCGAGTCGTGGGGCCGCGAGATCGAGCGCGACCTCGCCAGGGTGGCGCTCACCCGCGAAACCGCCGGCGCCGACGCCGAAGTCATGGTCGACGCCAACGGCGGCTACACGCAGGGCCAGGCCCGCCGCGTCGGAGCCCGGATGCGGGAGTGGGAGGTCTCCTGGTTCGAGGAGCCGGTCTCCAGCGACGACCTGGACGGTCTGCGGGTCGTGCGCGACGCCGTCGAATGCGACGTCGCCGCCGGGGAGTACGGCTACGACCTCGCCTACTTCACCCGCATGCTCGACGTCCGCGCGGTCGACTGCGTGCAAGTGGACCTCACCCGCTGCGGCGGGTGCACCGAGTGGACGAGGATCGCCGCCCTGGCGGCGTCCCGCAACCTCGAGGTCTCGGCGCACTGCGCCCCGAACCTGTCCGTCCACCTCGGCGCCGCGACGCCCGGTTTCCGCCACATCGAATGGTTCTTCGACCACGACCGGATCGAATCGCTCCTGTTCGACGGCGCATTCGACCCCGAAGGCGGCCGGGTGTCGCCGCCGCTGTCGGAGCCCGGCCACGGCATGGCCTTCAAGGGCCCCGACGCCGAGCCCTACCGATGCGGCTGACCGCACCGAGCCCAGCGATGGAGGAGAACCGATCACCGTGACCGCCGCCGCGCAAACCGACACCGCCGTCGAAGCCCTGGAGACCGCCCTGCGGGACCGGGTCGACGGCGAGATCCGATTCGACGCCGGAAGCAGAGGCGCCTACGCCACCGACGCCTCCAACTACCGGCAGGTGCCCATAGGCGTCGTCGTGCCCCGCACCGTCGAGGCGGCCGCCGCCGCGATCGAGGTGTGCCGCGCGCACGACGCGCCCGTGCTGTCGCGCGGCGGCGGCACGAGCCTGGCCGGCGAATGCACCAACACCGCCGTGGTCGTCGACTGGACCAAGTACTGCCACCGCCTCGTCTCCGTCGACCCCGACGCCCGCACCTGCGTGGTCGAACCCGGCATCGTGCTCGACGACCTGAACGGGCGCCTGGCCGAGCACGGACTCGAGTTCGGACCCCGGCCGTCGACGCACAGCCACTGCGCCATCGGCGGCATGGTCGGCAACAACTCGTGCGGCGCGACCGCGCAGCGCACCGGCACCACCGCTCAGAACGTCCGCCGCCTGGAGATCCTCACCTACGACGGCCTGCGCTGCTGGGTCGGTCCGACCGAGCCCGGCGAACTGGACCGCATCGTCGCCGAGGGCGGCGAACGCGGCCGACTCTACGAAGGACTGCGGAGACTGCGCGACCGCTACGGCGACACCGTCCGCGAGCGGTTCCCCGACATCCCCCGCCGCATCTCCGGCTACAACCTCGACGAGCTGCTCCCCGAGAACGGATTCGACATCGCCCGCCTACTGGTCGGCAGCGAGGGAACGCTGGCGACCGTCCTGCGAGCCGAGCTGGAGCTGCTCCCCGTCGTCGAGCACAGCGCCATGGTCGTCCTCGGCTACCCCGACATCATCGCCGCCGCCGACGCCGTGCCCTCCGTCCTGGAGCGGTCCGAGCCGGTACAGCTCGAGGCGATCGACGACCGCCTGATCGAATTCATGCGCGCGAAGCATCTGCACCCCGACTCGATCGAGCTGCTCCCCGACGGCGGCGGCTGGCTGATGGCCCAGCTCGGAGGCTCCACCGCCGACGAGGCACGGGAGAACGGCCGGCGGCTGCTCGACGGGCTCGGCCGCACCGCCGACGACCGCACGGTGCTGTTGACCGAGGACCGCGACGAACAGCGGCAGCTGCACGCCGCACGCGAATCAGGGCTCGGCGCGACGACGCGGGCGCCGGACATGGCCGACACTTGGCCCGGATGGGAGGACTCGGCGGTACCCGTCGACCACCTCGGCGACTACCTGCGAGACCTCCGCGGGCTCTTCCGCGAATACGACCTCGACGACCCGTCGCTGTACGGCCACTTCGGACACGGCTGCCTCCATGTGCGGATCCCGTTCCGGCTCGACACGGCCCGAGGGGTGCGCGACTTCCGCTCCTTCGTGGAACGGGCCGCCGACCTCGTCGTCTCCTACGGCGGCTCGCTCTCCGGAGAGCACGGCGACGGTCAAGCCCGCGGCGAGCTCCTCGACCGCATGTTCGGTTCAGAGCTCGTCCAGGCATTCAGAGAGCTCAAGTCCCTGTTCGACCCCGCCGGCCGCATGAACCCCGGCAAGGTCGTCGACGCCGGCGGTGTCGACGAGGACCTCAGAGTCGGCGCGCGATGGCGTCCTCGAGAGGACGCGACCCACTTCGGCTACCCCGAGGACGAGCACAGCTTCAACCGCGCGGTGATGCGATGCGTCGGCGTCGGAAAATGCCGCCGACAGGGTGCCGGCGAAGGAGTCATGTGCCCCTCGTACCAGGTCACCGGCGAAGAGGAGCACTCCACCCGAGGCAGAGCCCGGCTGCTGTTCGAGATGCTGCAGGGCCATGACGACTCCCCGGTCCGCGACGGGTGGCGGTCCACCGAGGTCCGCGACGCACTCGACCTCTGTCTCGCCTGCAAGGGCTGCAAATCCGACTGCCCCGTCAACGTCGACATGGCCACCTACAAGGCCGAGTTCCTGGCCCACCACTACGCCGGCCGCGTACGGCCGATGGCGCACTACAGCCTCGGCTGGCTGCCGGCCCTGGCCAGAGTCGCGCAGCGCCTGCCGCGCACCGCCAACGCGCTCCTGCGCGCACCGGGCATCGCCGCCGCCGGCAAACGCCTGGCCGGCGTCACGAGCCGACGCGACGCGCCGCCGTTCGCACCCGAATCGCTCCAAGACTGGTGGCGCCGCGAGCGAGGCGTCCAACCCGACCCCGCCGACCCGCGCACGGTCGCGCTGTGGCCCGACACCTTCGCCAACCGCTTCCAGCCCCACGTCGGCCAAGCCGCCGTGCGCGTGCTGGAGTCGGCCGGTTTCCGCGTCGCCGTGCCCACCGAACCGGTGTGCTGCGCACTCACCTGGATCTCCACCGGACAACTGCCGACCGCCAAACGCGTGCTGCGCCGTTCGATGGACCGCCTGCGACCGTGGCTCGAAGCCGGAACCCCGATCGTGGGCCTCGAGCCGTCCTGCACCGCGGTCTTCCGGGCCGACGCCCCCGAGCTCATGCCCGAAGACCGAGACGTCAGGCGCCTGCGGGAGCAGTTCATCACCCTCTCCGAAGCGCTCCTGCACCACGCGCCCGGCGACTGGGACCCGCCCCGCCTCGACCGGGCCGCCATCGTCCAGAAGCACTGCCACCACCACGCGGTCATGGGCTTCCAGACCGACGCGCAGGTGATGCGCAAAGCCGGACTCGACGCCGAGGTGCTCGAGTCCGGCTGCTGCGGACTCGCCGGCAACTTCGGCTTCGAACGCGGCCACTACGAGATCTCCATGGACTGCGCCGAGCAGGCGCTGCTGCCGGCCGTCCGCCGGACCGACCCCGACACGCTCGTACTGGCCGACGGCTTCAGCTGCCGCACCCAGATCGAGCAGGCCGGGACCGGACGCCGCGCCATGCACCTGTCCGAAGCGCTCGACCTGGCGCTCAGCGACCCCGATGCGGACCTCGACGAGCGGGCCGCCGCACCCCGCCCCGCCGAGAACAAGACCGCCGGACGCCTGCTCACCGGCGCCGCCGTCGGCCTCGGCGCGGCCGCGACCGGCTGGACGGCGCTCCGCATGATCACACGCGCACGAGCGAGAGGAGTCTCCAGATGAGAGGCAAGCGGCCGAGAGTCGTGGTGGTGACCGGCGCCAGCGCCGGAGTCGGACGGGCCGCCGCCCGCGCCTTCGGAACGCGCGGCGACAAGGTCGCACTGCTGGCCAGAGGAGACCGAGGCCTGGAACGCGCCGCCCACGAGATACGCGACCGCGGCGGCGAGGCGCTCCCGCTCACCGTCGACATGGCCGACGCCGAGGCCGTCGACGCGGCCGCCTCACGGATCGAAGCGGAGCTCGGCCCCATCGACGTGTGGGTCAACAACGCCTTCGCCACCGCGTTCGGCCCGTTCAGCGAGATCGGACTCGACGAGTTCCGGCAGGTCACCGAAGTGACCTATATGGGCTACGTCCACGGCACCCGAGCGGCCCTCCGCCGAATGCGCCCACGTGACCGCGGCACCATAGTCCAGGTCGGATCGGCGCTCGCCTATCGAGGCATCCCGCTGCAGTCGGCCTACTGCGGCGCCAAGCACGCCATCCAGGGCTTCACCGAGTCGCTTCGGTGCGAGCTCCTCCACGAACGGAGCCGAGTGCGCCTGACCATGGTCCAACTGCCGGCGGTGAACACCCCCCAGTTCGACTGGGCGCTGAGCCGGATGCCGAACCGCGCCCAGCCGATGCCGCCGATCTACCAGCCCGAGGTCGCCGCCGACGCCGTCGCCTACGCCGCCGACCATCCACGCCGCCGCGAGTACTGGGTGGCCTCCAACACGGTGGCGACCCTGTTGGCCAACCGGCTGGCCCCCGGACTGCTGGACCGGTACCTGGCGCGGAGGGGCTACGGCGCCCAGCAGGTCAAAGAGGAACCCCGCCGGGACCGCCCCCACAACCTCTGGGAGCCGCTGGACGACCGGGACGGCGTCGATTTCGGCGCGCACGGGCGCTTCGACTGCCGCGCCAGATCCCGTGCCCCGTCGGCGTGGCTGGCGCGCCACCGCGGCGCCGTCGGCGCGCTCGCGGGCGCGGCGCTGATCGCGGCGGTGCAGCGGGTCGCTCGGACGACGAAACGCTGAAGCCGCCCGCGAAGAGGCAGAACCTCGTCCCTTTGCCTCCAGTATGTAGCACGCCCGAGCGGCCGCGCCGCCTACCGGGTCGCCCTCGTCGACTCGGTCGTGCTGCAGAATTGCCGTCCTAGTCATGGACCCGCGGCCAAGGGAGTCACTGAATGCGCGTGTTGTTGTCGACGTACGGGTCTCGCGGAGACGTCGAACCACTGGTCGGGCTCGCGGCGGAGTTGCGGGCGCTCGGCGCCGAGGCGCTCGTGTGCGCGCCGCCGGACGAGGAGTTCGTGAGACTGGCCGAAGGCGTCGGCGCGTCGTTCGTGCCGACCGGCCGATCGGCGCAGGACCTGGTCAAAGGGGTGAGCCCTGGGTCGCGGCATGACGCGAGCCGGGTGGCCGCCGAGCTGGTGGAGATGCGGCTCGGGATGCTGGAGGCGGCGTCGGAATGCGACGCGCTGGTGGCGACGGGTCTCTTCCCGGCCGGCGCGCGGGAGGTGGCCGAGCGGCTCGGCATCCCCTACGTGTTCGTGACCTTCATTCCGGGCGTCCTGCCCTCGCCGCACCACCCGCCGCACCGAGTGCCGGGAAAGCCGTTCCCGCCGGACGCCGACAATCGGACGATGTGGGAGGTCAACGCCGAGAACCTGAACGCGCTGTACGGTGAGCCGCTCAATGCCGAGCGGGAGTCGATGGGCCTGCCGCCGGTGGACGACGTCCGCGACCACGTCTTCACCGACCGGCCGTGGCTGGCCTCGGACCCGACCCTGGGGCCGTGGAGGGAGACACCCGAGCTCCACGTCATGCAGACCGGTGCGTGGTTCGTGCCCGACGAGCGCTCGCTCCCACAGGATCTGGAGGCGTTCCTGGACGCCGGTGAACCGCCCGTCTACGTCGGCTTCGGCAGCATGCCCGTGCATGTCCTGCGAGGGACCGCCGAGTCGGCCATCGAGGCGGTCCGCGCTCACGGCCGCCGCGCGATCGTCTCCCGCGGCTGGGCCGAGCTGGGTCTGGTCGGCGACGCCGACGACCGTTTCCTCACCGGCGAGGTGAACCACCGCGCCCTGTTCGGCCGAGTGGCCGCGGTCGTGCACCACGGAGGTGCGGGGACCACGGCCACGGCCGCCAGAGCCGGTGCGCCCCAAGTGGTGGTACCGCAGATGGCGGACCAGCCGTACTGGGCCGGCCGCGTGGCCGACCTCGGTGTCGGTGCCGCGCACGACGATCCGACGCCGACTGCCGAGTCCCTGTCGGCCGCCCTCGAAACGGCCCTGGATCCCCGGACCCGGCGGCGAGCGGAGTCGGTGGCCGGCGAGGTCCGGACCGACGGGGCCGCGGTCGCCGCGCGCAGGCTCCTCGAGACGATCGGTTGAGGCGAACCGGGTGTCGCCTGCCGACCGACCGATCCTCGCGCACGGACCTGTCCGGTATGGCAACATGACGGGGGTTCACCCGAGTCAGTGCCGGCGCGGCGGAGTAGGTGGGTTCCACATGGAGGTCGACGAGGTCCTGGCCGACGCCTTCGGCCGGATCGAGGAGGATGTCCACGCCGTCGTGGACGGTCTCTCGCAGGAGGAGCTGGAGACCCGGCTCGGACCGGACGCGAACTCGATCGCCTGGCTGGTGTGGCACATCGCCCGCGTCCAGGACGACCACGTGTCCGACGTTGCCGGGCGCGAGCAGACGTGGCTCGCGGACGGCTGGAAGGACCGGTTCGAGCTGCCGTTGGACGCCGCCGACACCGGTTTCGGCCACACTCCCGGCCAGGTCGGTCGGGTGCGGGGCCTCTCGGGCGAAGCGCTCGTCGGGTACTACGACGCGGTCCACGCGCGCACGCTCGATTTCGTCAACGGCCTCACCGCACCCGACCTCGACCGGATCGTCGACACTCAGTGGGATCCGCCGGTGAGCCTCGGCGTCCGTCTCGTGAGCGTCGTCAATGACAACCAGCAGCACGTCGGTCAGGCCGCGTTCGTGCGGGGCCTGCTCGAGTCACGCTGACGGCCGCCCCCGCCTCTGGGAAGATCTCAGGCGGCCACGCGCTCGTCGAGCGGGCGTCGGCGCAGGACGGCTCGTTTGACGGCCGGCGGGTCGTAGGCCATGTCGAGCCGGCCGACGTCGGTGCCGGGCGGCACGATCTCGTCGATCCGGTCGAGGATCTCGTCGGAGAGCGTCACGTCCAGGCCGGCGAGCAGGTCGTCGAGGTGGTCCATGGTCCGCGGGCCGATGATCGCGGAGGTGACTCCCGGGTGGGCGATGGCGAAGGCCATGGCCAGGTGGGTGAGCGGGATGCCGGCTTTCTCGGCGAGCGGGACGAGCCGCTCGACGGCGTCGAGCCGCCGCTCGTCCTTCAAGTGCTGGAAGCCGAACTGCGACCGGTGCGTGTCGGCTTCCCGGCCCTTGCGGTACCGGCCGGTGAGCAGGCCGCCCGCGAGCGGGCTCCAGACGAGCGCGCCCATGCCGAACTCCTGGACCGTCGGCAGGACCTCGCGCTCGATGCCGCGAGTGAGGATGGAGTACGGCGGCTGCTCGCTGCGGAACCGGACCAGGCCGCGGCGCTCGGCGACCCAGTGGGAGCGGACGATGTCCGAAGCGGGAAGGGACGAGGTGCCGACCGCTCGGACCTTGCCCGCGCGCACCAGGTCGGTGAGCGTCGAGAGCGTCTCCTCGATGTCGGTGTCCGGGTCGGGCCGGTGGATCTGGAACAGGTCGACGTGGTCGGTGCCCAGCCGTCGCAGCGAGTCGTCGAGGGCGCGGACCAGCCAGCGTCGTGAGGCACCCGACCGGTTGGGGACGGGCGGTGTCGCGCCGCTGGGGTCGAAGTCGACCGGGAAGCGGGCCTTGGTGGCGAGCACGACGTCGTCGCGGCGCCCCTTGAGGGCCTTGCCCACGATCTCCTCGGACTCGCCGCGCGAGTACATGTCGGCGGTGTCGACGAAGTTGATTCCCGCGTCGAGTGCCTTGTGGATGATCTTGACGGAGTCGTCGTGGTCGGGGTTGCCGACCGGACCGAACATCATCGCGCCGAGCGCGTAGGCGCTGACCTGGATGCCGGTCCGGCCGAGTGTGCGGTACTGCATGCGGTTGCTCCTCAGATAGGCGGGTGCTGTGCCGTGTCACCAGTCTGCGCCCGACCGGTCGCACTCTGAATAGTTGTCAGTCCGCATTTTTTGCGCGATAGTACGGGTATGGCGGTTGATCAGCTCTCCGAAGTGTTCGACCTCGTCGAGGTGCGCGGAGTGATAACGGGCGGTTTCGCGGTGCGGGGCGACTGGATGTCGGGCGGTGCGCTCGACCATCCGCTGAAGTTCTTCGCGATGGTCCGCGGCCGGGCCGCGCTGACCACCGACGGCGTCGACGGGCCGATCGAGCTCGAGACCGGAGACGTCGCTTTGCTCAACAACCGGTCGTGGCTGCGCCTGGAGGGCGGGGCCGGCGACGGCCCGCGCCGCGAGATCCACCCCGGGAACGACCCGGCGGCGAGCCTCGCCGGTGCCGAAAGCGGCGCCGACGACGTCCTCGTCGGCGGCCGGGTCGACCTCAACTCGGCCGGCGAGGCGCTGCTGCTGCGGGCGTTCCCGCCGGTGGGGCACGTGCGCGCGTCGGCCGCGGCGGCTACCAATCTGCGCGGCAGCCTCGACCGGCTCTTCGACGAGGTGACCGGGAACCGGATGGGCTCGGCGTTCGCCGTGCGGCAGTACAGTCAGCTCCTGCTGCTGGAGGTGCTGCGCGCCTACATCGACCAGACCCAACTGCCCCCGGGGTGGCTGCGGGTGCTGACCGACGAGCGGTTGCGGCCGGCGGTGAGCCTCATGCACGCCGAGCCCGGAAGGCCGTGGGGCCTGGAGGAGCTGGCGCGCGCCGCGGCGATGTCGCGGACGTCGTTCGCCGAGCGCTTCCGGACCGTGGCGGGCGTGCCGCCGCTGAGCTACCTCAATCGCTGGCGGATGCTGCTGGCCCAGCGGGCGCTGCGCGACGGCGACGTCCGTGTCGGGTCGTTGGCGTTCGAGCTCGGTTACGGGTCGGAGAGTGCGTTCAGCACGGCGTTCAAACGCGAAGTGGGGGAGTCGCCGCTGCGCTACCGCCGCCGAGTGCGAGGCGAGTCCCCGGCCGTAGCCGAGACCGCGCCGCTCTAGCGACCGATCAGGACAGTCCTATTAGCCCGGCTCCTCTGGCCGCCTGAGTGTCACTCTGTGTCGTTCCCGGGCAGCCAGCGCTCTCGCCGTCGCTCCAGGCCGTCGAGGATCAGGTCGAGTCCGACGTCGAACTCATCGCCGTACGCGTATCCGGGCTTCAGCGCGCGGTCGACGATCATCTCGGTGAGATGCGGGAACTCGCCGCAGGGCATCTCCTCCAGGATCGTGCCCGCCACTTCCTCGATGTCGCCGGACGACTCGAAGGGCAGATTGAGCTCTTGGAGCGTGAACCCGTAGATGTAGCTGTCGAGCGCTGAGAACGCGTGCGCCGCGCCGGCGATCGAGAAGCCGCCCGACCGCAGGCACCCGATGACCGCGTCGTGATGCCGCAGCGTCGCATATCCGGGGTGCTTGCGCGAGTCCATCAGGCTGAGCGCCCACGGGTGTCGGTTCAATGCGGCCCGCATCGATGCCGCCCGCCGCCGCATCGCCTCCCTCCAGTCCTCGGCGTCCGCCGGCAGCTCGATCTCGCTGAATACGAGGTCGACCATGTGGTCGAGGATCACGTCCTTGTTGCGGAAGTGGTGGTAGAGCGCCATGGCCTCGACGCCGAGCCGGTCGGCGAGCTTGCGCATGCTCGGCACGCCGGTCCCGGCCTCGTCCGCCATCGCGACCGCCGTGCGGATCACCAGGTCCTTGCTGAGCGGGTTGCGGCGGGACGGTGGCCGGTCCGCCGATGCCGTGGTCACGAGGTCCTCCTGCGCTGGTCGGTTCGTCGACTTGACAACTTTACACTGTAATGGTTAGCCTTACGGTGTAAAGGACACGGCAGACCGAGGAGAGGGCCATGGACGAACCGACCACGCGAAAGAAGGTGTGCATCGTCGGCGCCTCCGGAAAACTCGGGCGCTACATGGTGCGGCACGCCCTGGACAAGGGATACGAGGTCGTCGGCGTCTGCCGAGAGAAGAGCCTCCACAAGCTCGCCCCGTTCGAGGGGCGCATCACGGTCGTCCCCGGACCGACCGACTCCCGAGCGATCATCGCCGAAGCCGTCCGCGGCTGCGACGCCGTCCTCACCGTCCTCGTGCCCTGGGGCATGCACCGATACGCCTCCGGCACCGCCCAAGCCGTCCTCGACCACGCGCCACCCGGCGCCCGCCTCGTCTTCTCCTGCGGCTGGCACATCACCCGCGACGGCAAAGACGTCTACACCCGCAGATTCAAGGCCTACGCGGCCGTCCTGGAACGGCTGGTGAAGCTCGCCCGCGTCGCGGACGTAGGCGACCAAGTGGAGGCCTGCCGAAGGATCTTCGCCAGCGACACCGCCTGGACGGTCGTGCGCGGCAGCGACCTGGAGGAGGGCGAGAGCCAGGGACTGCCGGTGTGGAGCCACCACGTCGGCGACCCCGTCCTGGCCAGCAACCGGACCCGCCGCATCGACTACGCCCTCTTCATGATCGAGGCCATCGAGAACGACGCCCTCATCCAAGAGGCCCCGGCCATCGTCGGCCGACTGACCCCATCGGCCCTCGCCCACGCCGACGAGCGCTCCTGAGCGCCCCGCACCCGACTCCCGCATATTCACACCGATTTGGAGACCCGTGACCACCGCACCACCGCAGGCCCCACCCGACACCGGCCGCATCACGCCCATCCCGCGCACCGAACGCTCGCTCGCACCCGACATCGCCCGCGGCGGCATGCTCCTGTTCATCGCCGTCGCCAACGTCGCCGTCTACCTGTGGGGCCGCCCCGTCGACGACCACGGCCACCTCGCCGACGCATCGACCGCCGACCACATCGCACTGTTCCTCGAGCAGGTCTTCATGGCCGAACGCTCACGCCCGATGTTCGCGATCCTCTACGGCTTCGGCATGGCCGTCATGGCCTCCAGACTCCGTGCCCGCGGCGCCGACCCCAAAGGCGTCCGCAAGGTCCTGCGGCGACGCTCCTGGTGGCTCATCCTCCTAGGCCTGCTCCACGCCTCGCTGCTGTTCTTCGGCGACATCCTCGCCCCCTACGGAGCGACCGGCCTCATCGCCCTCGCCTTCGTCCACCTCTCCACTCCGGCCCTGCGCCGATGGCTCGTGGGCACCGGCATCTACGTCACCCTCGTGACCGTCCCGGTGTTCGCCTACATGCTCACCGCCGACTCGATCGCGGGAGCGCCGTTCGACGGCTCGCTGAACTACCCGGACCAACTCCTCATGGGCGCGCTCATCTCGACCGCCGCCATGACCTTCATGGCGGTGCTCATGGTCTTCGTCCCGCTGGTGATCCTCGGGATCATGACCCAGCGGGCCGGCTGGTTCGACCGGCCCGAAGCGCACCTTCCCGAGCTGCGGAAAGTGTTCCTCTCCGGCATGGCCGTCAACATCGCCAGCTCGCTGCCGACCGCCCTGGTCGGCCTCGGCGCCTGGCATGTCGGTCCGGGCCCGGAGGCCGCCTTCGCGGGGCTGACCGTGCTCGGCGGCATGTACGCCGGCCTCGGCTACATCTGCGGCTTCGCCCTGCTGGCACACCGACTGCGCTCATTCGGCCGACGCGGCATCCCGGGCGCGCTGGCCGCCGTCGGGGAGCGGTCCCTGACCAGCTACCTGTGCCAGTCGGTCATCATGGCCCCGCTGCTCATGCCGTGGGGCCTCGGCTTCGGCGAGCACCTGGGCTACCTCGGCGCCTACGGTGTGGCCGTCGGCGCCTGGGCGGTCACCGTGGCGCTCGCGGTGATCATGGACCGCATGGGTCGTCGCGGCCCGTTCGAAGCGCTCCTGCGCCGTCTCACCTACGGAGCCCGGCGGTAGCTCCGGCCACCCGTTTCGAGTGACTTGGCCCCTAGGTTCGGGTAACCGTCACCGCTCGTGCCAGCGCAAACGGAAAATTGTGAACAGGTCTTTCACGTGGGCCGGTGGCGGAGGGGTGATCGTGCTGTAGAGTTCAGGGGTCACTCCGATTCTGTATGGACCGGCGAGGCGAAGCGCCAGTAATGGCGGAAACATCAGACCGCATGGCGGTACGGCTCGATGAGGTTGCAAACCCCTGTAAGGCGCGGCTGCCGGTCTGAGAATCAACATCGCAAGGATATTAAGTAATGGCGCAAGGCACCGTTAAATGGTTCAACTCGGAGAAGGGCTTCGGCTTCATCGCTCCGGAGGACAACGGCCCGGACGTTTTCGTGCACTTCTCAGCGATCAGCGGTGACGGCTACCGTTCGCTCGAGGAGAACCAGCGGGTGGAATTCGACGTCGAGCAGGGCAACAAGGGCCCGCAGGCCGCAAACCTGCGTGCCATCTAGTCCCTGGCTCTGGGAACACGAGGCCGCTGCCCTTCGTATCGAAGGACAGCGGCTTCTTTCGTGTCCGGCCCTCCTCATCGAGGGGGCCCGGATTTTCGTCGTCCCGCGCGAACCGGATCCGCCGAGCGACCGCCGGAGTCGCCAGTCAGGCGGCCTGGACTGCTCCGGGCAGGCGCAGGTGGATGCGGACGGTGGTCCCCAGGGCGCTGGTGTGTATCCGGACGAGGTCGACGATGTGGTGCACGAGCAGCAGCCCGCGGCCGTGTGCCCGCCCGTCGTCGGCCGGAAGGCGTCCGGCGAGCGGGTCGGCGATGTGCCCGTCGTCGCTGACCTCGCATACCAGCTCGTGTTCATCCGCCCAGATGCGGAGCGTTCCGCCGCCGCCACCGTGGTCGATGCTGTTGGTGAGCAGTTCGGTGGCGGCTATCTCGAGGTCGACGAGCTGAGTGGCGGTCAGACCGGCCTTCCGGCCGAACGCGGTGACGAACCAGCGGGCGTTGTCGAGCGTGGCGAGGTCGACGGCGCGTTCGATGGCCGTCCGAGGCGGGTCGGGGAGGGGCCGGTTGTAATCGGTGACGATGCGGTCGGGGTCGAACCGGTCGCTCCGGTGGTATCCGGTGTGGTCGATCAGGTCCGGGTGCGTGGCGTGGGCGTCTTCGATCATCTGGCCGTCGAGACCGTCGGTGTCGTAGGGGCACAGGATGGTGACGGTCCGACCGGTGAACGCGAGGTTGATGAGCGCCTCGTGCTGGGCGCATGCGGGGTACTCGATCGCGGTGCGTCCCGGCCAGATCGGTTCGCCGATGATGCGCACGTGCCGGTCGGTGTGGGCGTCGGCGAATGCGCGCAGCACACCGGGGATGATCCGTCCCGGGTTGGCGCCGGCATCGGTCATGTCGACCATGAGGACGCGTTCGGCGTCGGCTCCCAAAGCCGCTCGCAGGGGCTCCAGGTTGTACTCCGGCACGGCGACGGCGACCGGTTCGTCGGCGGTGAGCCCCTTCTCGATGAACGGCACCGTGCCGGCCAGGTACTCGTCGGTGCCGGAGTAGAGGAGCGCCGGATGCTCGAACGGGTCCACCGTCCCCGGGGGGTGCGCTGGGGTCATTGCGCGATTCCTTCGATCGTGATGGCGGCGATTCCTTCCGGCCAGAGCACCTGCATGATCCGCGTCATGCAGGGGGGCGCTTGATGGACGACGATCCGCTCTCCGTCGCCGAGCCGGCGAGCGACGTCCACGAGGACCGCGACGCCTTGGACGTCGATGAACCCGAGCTCGCTGAGATCCAGATGCACCTCCGTGCGCCGACTCGCCGCCTGTCGGAGCGCTCGCGCCCACTGGCCGTGGCTGTTCAAGTCGACCGCTCCGCCGGCCCGGATACCCGGTTGAGGGTGATCGTATTCGGCGATCAGGAGCGGCCCTTCCAGCCGGTCATGAACGGATCGCGGTTCCGCCGCACTGGACCTGGACGGTGCGCCGATGCCGGTCCAGTCGTGTGTGCGTTCTGCCATCACTCCACCTCCGTTCGCCCCGAAGCCCTGGCGACACGGCCGGGAGCTGGCCATCCTCGGCTCTTTCGCGGCGGATGCTGTGACTGGGGTAGACCAACGCCTTTCTAGAGACTTCCTATCATAGGAGCCCGTTCGACGGCCTCGCCCGGTCGCGATGGAAGCGGCCCGCGCCGTCCGGGCGGCGGCCGCTTCGACGTGTCCGCGCCGAGGCCACCGGCAGAAGAGTCCGAGCGGACCGCGATGGCCGACAGCCGGCGATAAAGTGCCGTCCGGCGGCGAAGAATGGGCTTCGCGTGGGCGGCGCGAATTGGTTTTAGCCGACTCGTGCAACGGCCACACCACTTTATTCGGTGACTCGGATCGCCGATGTGGCAAAGCGGTCGTATGCGCCATGTATGCGTTGCTCGAGACGATCGACTGCGGCGTTCACTTCCCTTGGAGATTCTCCACAGTACTTTCTGTATGGAATCGGTAACCGGTTCCGTTCGTGTCAGATCGGCAGCGCACTCGGATCCGTCGCAGACTGGAGGGCCTGTGACCTGCGCTCTCATCTCGTATGCGGTCACGGCCGTCGGAATGTCGCCGGGCGCGAGCGAGCCGAAGCCGCCATGGAGATTCGTGTCACATTCAGGTTTAAAACAATTTCGGGGTCCGCCCGGATGACATCGCAATAGCGACATAGTAGGCTGGCGACGCCGTGAGCGCGGATGCCGATACGGCGAGAGTCGGTCTCTGAGAATGGCATTGAGGGACCAGCGCCGCATTGGCATGACGAACTCACGGCAATGACCGCAGCAATGCACCGACACCGCCCCGGACCGAGTGTCGATCCGTTCGACGCTCTGGCCGAACGTCCGCCCCCGGACATGACGAACCGGCCGCGAGCGCGGCCCGCCCACAGCAAGCCGGCGGTGACGCCGGCGGTCAGCAGCGAACACGGCAGGACGGTAACCGCATGTCAGACGAACGAACGCAGGAACGAAGAACGAGGCCCGACGAGTACGGCCACCTGGCGCCGCTGTTCCACGAGCTGCACCGGCTCGAAGAGGACGATTCGCGACGCGCCGCCGTCAGGGAACGACTGGTCACCGGCTACCTTCCCCTGGCCCAGCACATCGCAAGGCGCTTCTCGGGCAAAGGCATCGCGAAAGAGGACCTGCTCCAGGTTGCCTCGGTGGGCCTGATCCATGCCGTGGACCGGTTCGACCCCGATCGCGGCGCCGACTTCCTCGCCTACGCCGTTCCGACGATCATGGGGGAGGTGCGCCGGCACTTCCGAGACGCCGGCTGGCCGATGCGCGTGCCGAGAAGGCTCCAGGAACTGCGGATGTCCATCAACGAAGCCGGCGTCGAGCTGGCCCAGCGTCTGGGCAAACCGCCCACGGTTGGCGAGCTCGCCGAACATCTCGGGGTCACCGAATCGGAGATCGCCGAGGGCGAGAAGCTCCGCCACGCCACTCGGGCCGTCTCGATCGACGAGTCGGCCTCCCACGACGAGCGGGCGCCCCTGGCCGAGACGGTCGGCGATGACGACCCCGAGATCGAGTTCGTCGAGAACCGCGAGTCGCTGGTGCCGTTGATTCAGGGACTCCCGGCACGCGAGCGGCGGATCCTCGCGCTGCGGTTCTTCGGCGACATGACCCAGGCGCAGATCGCCGACGAGATCGGCATCTCCCAGATGCACGTTTCGCGACTGCTCCATCGAACGCTCAACGACTTGCGCGAGGGCTTGAGCAGCGCCACGCCCTGAGGTGCTCGTAGGCACTCCAGTGGTCGAGAACGGGCAGTTGGGCCGCACCCCAGCGAGAGGCTGCCCGTCCGAATTCGATCGATACGCGCACATGCAACAGTTGAGCGGGCCGCATGCTCGCATGAATGGCGGTGTCGGGTTGCCGGCACTGGATCCGACCCCCGCGCAAGCAGACTCGCTCCCGGCCGACTACAGGGGCTCCACTCACGGCGACGCCATGTCGCTCAGCTTCGCGCCGGTCAGACGATCGATGGCGCGATGGGACACTCCGCCACCGCCACCGAGCACATGCCGAGTCGGCCGAGCTCGACGCGGGCGCCCTCGGTTTCCCGGTCAGTGTCGTCTCGGCCGAGGTGAACTCGTACAACGACACTCCCACCGACAGCTACAACGTCGTCGGAGCCTTCCGGCATGGTCGCGTTCAGGCTCGTCTGGGATCGGGGAGGCGTGTTGCCGAGCGCTGGAGTCGCGCTGAATTCGGGGCTGTTGACCTTGGGAGCCCGTTGGCGGTCGGAGCCGGCGTACTGATGGTCCGCCGGCGGCAGCCGGGCTGACGGCAGGCGATTCCGCCGGATTCGGCAGGCGCCGTGCACACCATTGCCCATGGCGTGCACGGCGCCGTCTCCGGGGGAGATGGCTTCCGGCCGATCAGCAGCTCAGGTTGCCGCCGGTCGTGGTGCCGAGGACCTGGGTGAACGAGGTGTACTTGTCGATGCGGCTCTGGACCTGCGCGGGGTTGCCGCCGTCGCATTCGAGTGCGCCGTTGATCGATCGGATCGATTCGCCGAATCCGGCGCCGGTGGTCATCGCGGTGTGTCCGGTCATGGTGCCCGGACCGGACTGGGTATTCCAGTACCACAGTGCCGTCTGCCAGGCCACGGTCGCGTCCTGCTCGACGAGCCACGGGTTGTTGAGCAGGTCGAGGCCGAGCGCTTGGCCGGCCGCGTTGTAGTTGAAGTTCCAGCTGAGCTGGATCGGTCCGCGACCGTAGTAGGCCGCTTGGCCGGCCGGGCAGCCGTAAGGCTGACCGGCGTCGCAGTAATGCGAGTAGTTGCCGGTGTTCTGCTCCACGATGTGGACCAGTCCTCCGGTCTCGTGGCTGATGTTGGCCAGGAACGCGGCCGCTTCCCGCTTCCGGACGGTGGTGTCGCCGGTGCCTGCGAAGGCCGGGTAGGAGGCCGCGGCGTTCACGAGCCCTTGGTAGGTGTAGAACGAGTTCCTGCCCGGGAACATCTGGTTGAACTGGGTCTCCGAGACGATGAAGCCCGACGGGTCGGGACCCGGGTCGCTTCCGCCGTCGCAAGTGGTCGGATCCCAGTACCAGGTGCTGACGGTCGGGTCGTAGCCCGGATTCGCGTGGACGGCGACGTAGTAGTTGCCGTCGGAGTACAGGACGACGTCGCCGGCGCTGTAATTCGCGCCGGCGCTCCAGACCGTGAACGCGCAGTCGCCGGTGCCCGGGTCCGGGTCGGGGTCGGTTCCCGAGCCGCCGCAGGCTCCCTGGTCTTCCCACACGCCCCACTGGCCGGTGGTGCCGGGCTCTTCGCCTTGCGTCCACCACTTGGCGCGCCAGTTGTGTCCGTTGTGGGAGGCGACGTCGTCGGCGTGGTAGACGGCCGAGGAGCTCCACGCCGTTTCGCAGGAGGTCTGCGCCGACGCGATCGCGTTCGGCAGCACGACCGCCAGTGCGCCGGTCAGGAGGAACGCGGCCAGCAACCCGACGAGCCGCTTCCGTGGTGTTCGGATCATTCGATCACCTCAATGTTTAGTAAACTTTGCTTATAGATCAAGCTATCAATATCCTTCTATAAACTCAAGGGCCGATGCGGGCGCCGATTCGGTCTCGAAGTCTCTTTGGGATTTATCGATATCGATGTATTGACCGCCCTTCCGGCGTGATGTTAACGTGAACACAACCTCGAGGTCCACGAGCTCGTCCGCCCCCACTCCTCACCGTTTCTCTCAGAAGGGCAGTACCATGCCGACACGTCGTACCCTCTTCGCCGCCGCGGCGACCTCCGCGATCGCCCCGTTCGCCTTCGCGCAGCCGGCGTCCGCGCAGGCCTACTCGGCCTATGTGATGGGCTACTTCAAGGAGTCGCCGGACCAGACCGACGACAGCTACGCGCTCCACTTGGCCGTCAGCGACGACGGGCGGTACTGGGTGCCGCTGAACCAGAACGACCCGGTCGCCGTGCCGACCGCCGGCACCGGCGGCCTGCGGGACCCGTTCATACTGCGAAAGCGGGACGGCACGTTCGTCGTCCTCGCCACCGACCTCAGCGGCCGCGTGTTCAACCTGGACAACCAGTACATCCACGTCTGGGACTCGGCCGACCTGACCGGTTTCAGCGGCTACCGCCGGGTGCGTCTGCACGACATGAACACGCACTCGTGGGCCCCCACGGCGTTCTGGGACGCCGGCCGCGGCCAGTACGGCGTCGTCTACTCCGCCTACAACGGCGTCCGCGACGTGCTCATGGTCAACTACACCACCGACTTCGTGAACATGGGCTCCCCGCAGGTCTTCTTCGATCCCGGCCACAACGTCCTCGACGGCGACGTGCTGGTCCACGGCGGCGCCTACTACCTCGCCTACAAGAACATGGACAACGGCGACCTCTATGTGTCCCGCTCGACTACCGGAGCGCCGAACTCGTTCACGACCCTCACCGGCGGGATGCGGCAGGGCGGCGCGATCGAAGGGCCGATCCTGGTCGCCTCCAACAGCGGCGGCACCTTCTGGATGTGGGGCGATTCGTTCTCGCCGGTCAACGGCGAGTTCTACGTCTGGCAGACCGGGGACATCGCCGGCAACTCCTGGTCGGCTCTGGGGCAGCGGGACTTCGACCAGCCGATCAGCTCCAAGCACGCCACCATCGTCCCGATCACCGCCTCCGAACGCGACGGACTGTTCAACCGGTGGGGCAACGCGCAGTGGAACCGGTTGAAGTCCTACAACTTCCCCGACCGGTACGTCCGGCACATCGACAACGCTGCCCGGGTCGACCCGTATCCGATGGAGCTGCCGGCCGATCAGCAGTGGCGGATCGTGTCCGGTCTGGCCGGGTCCGGGGTCTCCTTCGAGTCGTACAACCACCCGGGCCGGTATCTGCGGCACTTCGACTACGAGCTCCGACTCGAGCAGAACGACGGCTCCGGCGTGTTCGCCGCCGACGCGACCTTCCACCAGGAGGCCGGGCTGGCCGATGGATCCTGGGTCTCGTACCGGTCCGAGAATTTTCCAGACCGGTACATACGGCACTCGGGCTACGTGCTCCGGATCGATCCGATCAGCGACGCCACCGGCCGCGCCGACGCCACCTTCCGCATCACCGCTTGAGCGGAACGGGGGAGTGCGCCGATGAGGACCCCGGTTAATCGAAGGGTATTGATAAGGGTTTAAACATGTGCAACTATCGATATGCTGCGGGCTCTTCGCGGGCCTCCGGGTGAAGAGCACCCGCTTCGTCACTGCCGCCACCCCGCTCGTCCATACACACATACGTGCGAAGCCGCACGAGATCGGTGAAAAGCAATGAATACCAATCGCCATGATCGGTCGTCGCCACCCGGCCGCCGTTCCCTCCGCCGTACCGTCATCAGCCTGCTGGCGTCGCTCGCGCTGATCCCCGTCGCAGTCCTCACCGGAGCCGCTCCGGCCAGCGCGGACACCAGCCAGTTCAGGGGCGTGAACTGGGCCGTGCTCGGGGACAACTTCAGCCACGGCCAGCTCGTCATCGACGGGCTCGACCAATCCGACAGCTACAACACGGTCAGAGCCAAGGCCGACGCCGTCTACGACGGACTCGAGGGCCACCTCGACGCCAACACCGTACGGCTGCCCATCAATACGCACACGGTCGGCACCTCATGGTGGAACTCCTACCGCGGCGCGATCGACGCCGCGGCCGACCGGGGCTTCAAGGTCATCCTGGCCTACTGGGAGGACGGGGCCGCCTCCGGCGGCCGGATCACCGACATGGGGGCCTTCGACTCCATGTGGAACACCGTCGTGTCCCAATACGGCTCCAACGGCCAGGTGTACTTCGAGCCGATGAACGAGCCCCACGGCTACAGCGCGAGCGAATGGGTGAACATCGCCGTCGACTGGCTCAACGCGCGCTCGTCGGTCCCGCGCGGCCGTGTCCTCATCGGGGGCTCCGGTTACAGCCAGGACCTGCGCCCGGTGTGCGACGACAGCCGGCTCGACGGCACCCTGCTCTCCTTCCACCACTACGCGTTCTTCTACGGGGACAACACCGAGGCCGGCTGGCGCAACCATGTCGAGACCCGCTTGGGCGCATGCGCCTCGCGCGCGGTCGTGACCGAGTTCGGCGCGCCGATGGACAACGGCCTCGACTACAGCGACTCGAGCAGCACGAACAACTTCGTCCGGCACATCCGCGCGGTCACGGCCGTCATGCGCGACCACGATATGGGCGGCACCTACTGGCCGGCCCTCGGCGGCAAGCCCGGTGACATCGGCTACGACTGGTACTCGATGTTCGCGCTGGGCGGCAGCGGCACGGACCTGTCGCTGTCGGTGCGCAACCATTCGGGTCTCGAGCGTCTCCGGTACGGCTGGGGCGACGGCGAGGACGACGGGAGCGGCGGCGGTGGCGGTCAGGTCGCCGACATCGTGAGCCGCAACTCCGGCAAGTGCGTCGACGTGGTGAGCGGTTCGACCGAGAACGGCGCCGAGATCATCCAGTGGGACTGCCACGGCGGTCTCAACCAGCAGTGGCGGCTCCAGGACGCGGGAGGCGGCTACTACGAGATCGTCTCCGAATCGTCAGGCAGGTGCCTGGACATCGACGGCGCGTCGACCGCCAACGGCGCGCGGGTGATCCAGTGGTCGTGCAACGGCGGGGCCAACCAGCAGTGGGAGCTGCGGGACGCCGGCAGCGGCTATGTCGAGATCGTCGCGCGCCATTCAGGGAAGTGCCTCGACGTGATCGACTCCTCGACCGAGAACGGCGCCCGGCTTCACCAGTACGACTGCTGGGGCGGCGTCAACCAGCAGTGGACCCTCTGACTCGGGTACGCCCGAGCGTCATGCGGGCCCGGTCGACGAACTCGTCGACCGGGCCCGCGTTCTACGACCGCGACAGGACCCGGCGTCGACAGCGGCGTTCCGGTCCGACGCCGACGGCGGACCGGAACGCGTGCACGCCGAGGGGCTTCAGGCCGAGGCCCGCAGCCGCTCGACGAGTTCTTCCTTGTCCATTGCCGAGGCCCCCGTCAGGCCGGCGTTGCGGGCCTGCATCTGGAGCTCCTCCTTGCTGGCCTCGCCCGGGCGCTCGCCGAGGTGCTTCGCGCGGCTGGTGGCGAACGCGCGCCCCAGCTCGGTGCGGCGCCGCTCGTCCAGCTGCTCCCTCATTCCGGGCAGCACAGTGGACTCTTCTTCCTCGACGTGGTGTGTGACCGCCTCCACCAGTTCGGACAGCACCTCATCGAACTGAGTCGACTGCGGGTCCGCCTTCGTCAGCCGCTCGAGGATCTCCTCGGCCTGGGCGTGTTCCCGCTGGCTGTGGCCGATCTCCTCGGCTTCGTCCGCCTCTGACCTGGCGACGGGGTACACCTCGGCCTCTTCGGCCCGGCTGTGCGCGATCAACAGCGCCGAGAGCACGGGCACCAGCAGCGGACGATGGTCCGGGTGTTCTTTGAGCTCGTCGAACAGACGCTCGACCTCGCGATGGTCCTGCATGATCAAGTCCACTACATCGCCAGCCACGACGTTCTCCTCCTCGTCTCGGTTGCACCGACCGCGCGGGAGTACCCGTCCGTCGCCGGTTCATGTGCCGGATCGGGGCGCCAAGGTCGCCGCCCGGCTCGGTACGACGGTCGGCGGAGGGTAGCGACCCTATGGTCGGATGATGTACTGATCACACTTTTCGACAGTAATATGTACGTTTCTTGTCATTTGACGTTCTTGGCGGAGTCTATGAACACTTCTTGACCCCTGCCGTTTTTATAGATATATGTAGCTCTATGGACGCGGCATACCGGAACCGAACCCGGTGGCCGATCCGTCCGCCGGGAACCGCTCGGAGTACCCCAGTGCTCCCCCTCTCCGAGCCCTGGCGGTGCAGTAACGCCGATCCCCATATCGCCCAGGGCAGTCGTGGCCGACTGCCCGACAACCAGAAAGGGATCCAAATGAAAATGCTCCGAAAGGCGCCACTGCTCGCCGGGGCGTTCGCCCTGGTGGCGGTGCTGTTCACGGGCACAGGACCCGCGAACGCCGCCCCTCACTTCCAGGACGCGCCGGACGACCGCATCATCATCGACGTCGCGACCGTCAACGGCTCCGGCTGCCCGCAGGGCACCGCCGCGGTCGCGGTCAACGAAGGCAACACCTCGTTCACCGTGACCTACAGCGAATACCTGGCCCAGGCCGGCGGCAACTCCGACCCCACGGATTTCCGCAAGAACTGCCAGCTCAACCTGATCGTGCACGTCCCACAGGGCTTCACTTACGCGATCGCGAGCGCCGACTACCGCGGCTTCGGACACCTCGAGCCCGGCGCCACCGGAACCCAGAAGGCCAGCTACTACTTCTCCGGCCAGTCCGAGACCTCCAGCGCCACCCACCAGCTGGAAGCCCCGTACAGCGACAACTGGCAGTTCTCCGACGAGGTGGAGACCGGCCAGCTGGTCTACAAGCCGTGCGGCGAGGAGCGCAACTTCAACATCAACACCGAGTTGCGCGTGAGCGCCGGCGACGACCCCACCAGGAAGAGCTTCATGGCGATGGACTCGACGGACGGCGACATCGAGACCATCTACCACTTCTCCTGGAAGCGCTGCCCCCACAACTAATCGAGAGACGGGGCCGCGGACTGAGGACCCGGTCCCGCGTCCGCGACCCGGCCGCACGGCGTGCCGGGTCGCGGACGCCCTGAGAAGCGACCGCGCGAGCGCCCCACCGCTCGCGCGGTCGCATTCCGTTTCGGCAGAATAGAGGCATCGCAGGACCATCGACCGCGGGCGGGCCGCATGACCGAGGACTTCACCGGTGAGCAGGGGTTCACCTTCAAGGCCGGTGCGGCCTCGGGCGGCGTCGAACGCTGGGAGGTCGGCCTCGACCGCGTCGGATTCTCCCGGCACCGGCACGACCGGTACGCGATCGGCGTGACGCTCACCGGGGTGCAGCGGTTCTTCTACCGCGGGACCCACCACGAATGCCTTCCCACGCAATGGCAGGTGCTGCATCCGGACGAGATCCACGACGGCATGCCCGGCGACGGGGGCGGCTTCCGCTACCGGATCTTCTATCTCGACCCGTCCGCGGTCCTGGCGGCGAGCGGAAGGACGACGCTGCCGTTCGTCGACGGCCCGGTGCTCGACGGGGCCTCGATCCCGGCCTCCGCCGTGGAGCTGCTTCGACTGCTCGACGCCCCGATCGGCGAGATGAGCGAAGCCGAGCTGGTCGCCGACCTCACCGATCTGCTCCTGGCCAATGCGCGCATGCGACCACCGGCGCCGTCGGGCATCGACCTCGCCGGTGTCCGGCGGGTGGCGGAACTGCTCCGGGACCGGCCCGAGCACCCGCACCGCGCGTCGGAACTCGAACAGGTCGCGGGCATGAACCGGTGGACCCTCGCGAGACAGTTCCGGGCCGTCCTCGGAACGAGCCCCACCCGCTTCCGGACCCTGCGCCGCCTCGAACGCGCCCGAACACTCCTGCGCGCGGGCGTCGGCATCGCCGACGCCGCCCAAGCCTGTGGATTCAGCGATCAGGCGCACCTGACACGGGCGTTCCGCTCTGCGTTCGGCGTCACTCCGGGGCGGTGGCGGACCGCGCTCGCCGATCGCTGAGCGACTCCGGGGCCGCCCGATCGCGCGCGGCGATCGCGCGCCCGACCGCGATCATGTCCTCGGCGCCGTGGCCGAGCAGCACCGTCTCCTTGTACAGCGCACGGCAGAGGCTCACCAGCGGAACCGCGGTGCCGCCGCCGGTCGCCGCGTCGTCGATGAGGACGCTGTTCTTGAGCACGTCGCCGGCCGCCGCCTGCGGCGTGAGGTCCCCGTCGACGAGCTTCGCCGCCTTGACGCGTGAGACCTGCGACGACATCGGACCCGCGTCGAGCACGTCCCGGAGCACACCCAGATCGACGCCGTTGGCCTCGGCGAAATGGAACGTCTCCGCCAGCCCCGTCACCATCGTGATGAGGAAGACGTTGACCGCGAGCTTCGTCGTCAGCGCTCCGGGGACCGCGCCGCAGTCGAAATGCTCCGAGCACATCGCCCGGACGACCGGGACGGCCGCCGCGACCGCGCCCGGGTCGCCCGCGAGCATCGCCACCAGCGTGCCGGCCTCCGCCGGCCCTCGCGAGCCCGACACCGGCGCTTCGACGTACCGCCCGCCCGCGTCGGCGACATCGGCGGCGAGAGCGGCGGAGTAGTCCGGCGCGAAGGTCCCCATCTGCACGATGGTGCGCTCGCGCACGAGCGCGGCGAAGCCGGGGCCGCCTCGGTCCAGGACCGCGTCGACCGCCGCCTCGTGCGCCATCATCAGTACGACCGTCCGGCACTGGGCGAACACGTCGCTCGGACTCGCCGCGACGGTCGCGCCCTCCACCGCCAGCGGCTCGCAGCGCGACCGCGTGCGGTTCCACACCACCGTCTCGAACCCCGTCCTCACGAGGTTCAGCGCCATCGGCTGCCCCATGATCCCCAGTCCGAGGAACCCGACCGGTCCGTTCTGATCGACTGTCTCGCTCATGACGGTCACCCTAGCCAGGGCCGAGACAGGGGGTCTTGAACGTTTGTGCGCCCGTCGCGCCGGCCTGGGGCCGCGCCCGCGACGCTCTCGCATTCCGGGATTCCAAGGGGTGCTGCCCTACGCCGCTTTAGGATTGGGGCCGTCCGCGGGCAGGCCGATCGGGAGGCGAGGCGTCGAACTTGAGCGAGCTACTGGACTTTCTGTCGATCGCCGAGCGGGCGGTGGAGGCGGCGTTCGCGGTGATCCGCGTCGAGGCCGATCGAGAGTGGTCGGTCAAAGGCAAAGGCGACAGGGACTTCGCCACCGACGTCGACTTCGCGGTCGAGGACGAGGTGCGGCGCCGGCTGGCCGAGCGGACTCCGGAGATTCCACTGCTGGGGGAGGAGCGTGGCCGCAGCGGCGGATCTGACTCGCGGTTCGAATGGGTCCTCGACCCCATCGACGGAACCGTCAATTTCGCACACGGATCGCCCCTCCACTGTGTCTCGTTGGCGCTGACCGACCGCGGCGATCCGGTGGTCGGCGTCGTGGCCGCCCCGCGGGCCGACGAGTGGTTCACCGCGGCCGCCGGACACGGCGCCCGACTCAACGGCCGCCGGCTCGTGTTCGACGGTCCCGTCGATCTCGCCGAGGCGGTCGTCTCGTTGGGGGACTTCGCCACCGGGACCGAAGCCTCGACCCGCAACGAGGAGCGGTTCGCGCTGCTGTCCAGGCTCGTGCCGAGGGTCCAGCGGATCCGCATGATCGGTTCGGCCGCGCTCGACCTGTGCTGGGTCGCCTCGGGCCGTCTGGACGCCACGCTCCACGACCGGATCCACCTCTGGGACGTGGCCGCGGGCATCGTGGTCGCCCGGGAGGCGGGTGCGGTGGTCGCCGACTGGGAGGGCGGCGCATTCGGCTCCGGCCCGAACTCGATCGCCGCCTGCTCCGCGGGACTGCTGCCGGACCTGGTGGACCTGCTGCGCGACTGATCGCTCCCGGCTTCCGGCGGTGACGGCGCGCACGTGGCCAATTGCGACCCGGACGAAACGCGGGCGGCGGCACGGAAATCCGAAGGTGACAGAGCGTTCGGTGCTAACTTCGCTCTGTCCGTGCCCCCGCGTAAACAGTGCCGTCATACAGGGAGTCCAAGTTGTTCGCAACCCTACTGAAGCGTTCGATTCCGTTCTTTGCCGCAGTCGCCGTCATCGTCGCGCCCGCGGGCGCCCACGCCGTCGACGCCACCATCGACATCAACCCGGGCAACGTGCCCACCACCGCCGCCGGCTTCGGAGACCACTCCTGCGACCAGGTCCCGGGCGACGTCGGAGAGAACGAGGACGGCTGGGTGTTCGTGCTGCCCTCCGACCACGGGGCGATGGGCGAATTCGTCGTGGTGAACGCGACCTTCGAGGACCTGAACGGCGACACCCGGCACTACAGCACCGACGCCAACGGCGGGATCGTCGACGGCCCGGGAACCTCCAAGGCCTACATCATCACGCCCGCCGGCTGGACCCTCGTCACCGCCACCGCGGACGTCACCGACGTCGACTCCGCCAAGGCGATGTTCAACCTGACCCACACCTGCCCCGGCGAGGTCCCGCCGAACGGCGAGACGCCGACTTCCACGCCGTCCGAGGCCCCGTCGGAGCCGAGCTCGACGCCGCCGTCCACGGAGACCACGACCGACAGTGAGGCTCCGGCACTGCCGACCACCGGCGGCAGCCTCGCCATCGTGTTGTCGGCGGGAGCCGTTCTACTCGGCGCGGGCGGATCCGTGCTCTACCTCATGCGCCGCCGTCGGCTCGCCGAAACGGGGCACTGACCCGGTGTCGTGAGACCGACCGCGAACGGCGAGGGCCGACCGCGATCCACCGGATCGCCGTCGGCCCCCGCCGTTCTCCGTGCGTCACGTGATCGAACCGGCACCGGCCTCGTGTGCCGTGCGCGGCAGCGGCGTGACCACGGCCGCGACCACCACGGCCAGCGGCACCAAGGTGGACAGCCACAGCACCAGCTGGAACGAGCCGGTCCACGAATAGAACAGCGAGTACAGGACCGGGGCGAACGCGGTGCCGGCGATGGTCACCGAGGCGACCACGCCGCGGATCGCGCCGATGTGCGCGGTGCCGAACAGTCGCGGCGTCATACCGCCTTCGATGGCCCGCAAGGCGTTCCCCGAGGCGCCGATGGCCACGCCGAAACCGAGCGCCGACCAGCCCGGCTCCACCAGCGTCCCCCAGGCGATCGCGAGCGCGAACGCCAGCATCGAAGCGGCCAGGAGCAGCCTGGGCCGCCCGCGGTCGACCAGGTAGCCGAGGAGGAGCGTCGCGGCCGTGCCGGCGACGGTCTGCGGCAGGAAGTTCGCGGCGGCCTCGGTGCTCGACAGGCCCTGCTCGCCGAGCAGCGCGATCTGGTGGAAGCCGATCGCGGTGCCGAAGAATCCCGCGGTGCCCACACTGGCGACCAGGACCCAGAAGTACGGGTGGCGGACGGCCTCTCCGCGCGTCATGCCCCATTCGGCCTCGGTCCGCTCGCCGTTGGCCGGGTCCCCGTCGACGAACTGGCCGATGTCGGCGGGCCGGTTGCGCACCAGCAGGACCGCGAGCGGGATGACGATCAGGGCGACGGCGGCCGCTTCGACGAGCATGGCGGTGCGCCAGTCGGTGGCCGCGATGAGGCGTTCGAGGAGGACCGGGGACACGGAGATGATGCCGCCGCCGACGGCGCCCTGCAGGCCCAGCACGGTGCCGCGGCGCTTCTCGTACCAGCGCGAGACGAGTGTGGCCGCGCACAGGCCGAGCGCGCCCTGGCCGAGCATGCGGATGCCGACGAAGCCGGCGCCGAGTCCGATGATGTCGGTGGCGAAGGAGAGGCCCAGCAGGGCGAGGCTGAACAGGGCGGCGATGACGGCCATGGCGCGCCTGGCGCCGTACTTGTCGACCGCCCGTCCGATCCACGGCAGCGCCATCGCGCCGGTCAGGGTGCCGACGAGGTAGGCGGTGGAGATGAGGGTCCGGCTGACGCCGATCTCGGCGATCATCGGGTCGAGGAAGACCGAGATCGACGCGGTCTGCCCGGGGGCGGTGAGCCCCAACGCGATGGTCGCTACGACGACCATCCGGGGACCGGAGAAGCGGCGCTGGGCGGCGCGGGGCTCGGTGGCGATCACGTGGTCGAACTCCAGAAGGGCGCGTGGTGGCGGCGGGTGACTGGCCGGGCGGCAAGCGGCCGCCTACTACACTAGAGCGCGGCAGGCCCCGAATCGGCGGATTGTTTCCCGCTGACTGGATGAAGTGTTCGAACTCACCGGCTCGGCCACGAGCGCCGCCCGCCCCGGATGCGGTGGTTCCTATCTGGACTGTTCACGCGGTCGGCAGGAACACCCGCATCGCGGAGCCGCCCCTCCGCGCCCACCGGTGGTAGGGGACCAGTCGCACTTCCCGCAGGGCCGTCCCCTCGCCCGGCTGACCGGACGGCGCCGAGCGGTACGGCGGACGGCCGCGCTCGGGCACCGGCGGTCGAGTCGCACGCATCCGGACCACCGCGCCGCCGCCGTCGGCGCGCGGAGGATACGAGGCGTCGAGTCGGGCGTCCTCCAGCGACCAGTCCTGGGGCAGGTCCGCCGATTCGGCGCACAGCACCAGCGGACCGCGTTCGACGGCGACGCAACCCCGTACGGCGTCGATGCGCCCGTCCGGCCAGGTCAGGCGCGGCTCCACCGGCAGATCGAGAGTGATCACGGTGCCCGCTTCGAGGACGTCCCGCACCGTAGCCCACCCCGGTGCGGCGGAGCGTTCGCCGGTGCCGTGGACCAAAGTGGCTCCCTCGGCCCAGTCGGGCACCCGCAAACGCAGGTGGACCGGTCGATCCGGCGCGCCGAGGACTTCGATGCGGACCGCGCCCTTGTACGGGTAGCCGGTGTCCACGCGCAGCGCCAGTTCGCCGCCGGCCTCGAGCCGGACGCGCATCTCGCAAGGCGTGTACTGCAGCAGCGAGACGGTGTCGCCCTCGACGGAGGCGGCGTAGGCCTGCCACGCGGCGAGGGTGCGGGCCAGGTTCGTCGGGCAGCATGAGACGTCGAACCACGGGGCGCGCACGCCGCCCTCGGCGCGCGGGTTGACCTCGTCCGGCCGCACGTCTGCCGCGGCGCCTCGTTGGTGGAGGGGATTGGCGTAGAAGAAGGTGCGGCCGTCGGGCCCCGGCGAGGCGGCGACCACGTTGTAGAACGTCCGCTCCATCAGGTCGGCGTACCGCACCTCGCCGGTGGCGAGGTAGAGGCGCCACGAGACCATGACCGAGGCGATCCCGGCGCACGTCTCGCAGTAGGCCCGGTCCGGCGGCAGCTCCCAGTCCTCCCCGAACCCCTCGTCCTGGTGTCGCGATCCCATGCCGCCGGTCAGGTAGGTGCGGCGTTCCACGGTGCGGTCCCACTGCCGCGCGACGGCGTCGAGCAGCTCGGCGTCCCCGGTGTCGACGGCGATGTCGACCGCGCCGGCCGCCAGGTACAGCGCCCGCACCGCGTGGCCGCGCCAAGCCTCGGCCTCGCGCACGGGGACGTCGTCTTGAAAGTAGGAGGCGTCGAGCAGCGCGACGGGCTTCAGCGTGCCGTGCCCTCGCCGGTCGATGAACGTCCGCGCCTGCTCGGTGTAGCGCCTCTCGCCGAGGGCGCGGCCCAACTCGGCCAGCCCGAGCTCGATCTCGGGGTGGCCGCAGACGCCCTCCCGGCCGTTCGGCCCGAACTCGCGGCACACGTGGTCGGCGGCCCGGCGGGCCACTTCGACGAGCTTGTCCGCCCCGAAGGTCCTCACGCGGGCGACCGCGGCCTGCAGCAGGTGCCCGGTGCAGTACAGCTCGTGCCCCGACGACAGGTCCGCGTAGCGCGGCTCCTGGCCGACGTGCCCGTAGCAGGTGTTGAGGTAGCCGTCGTGGTCCTGGGCCGCGGCGATCCGGTCGACCAGCGCCTCCAGGATCTCGTTCGCCCACTGCCCGCCGGTGCGCCCGTACTCCCAGGCGAGCGCCTCGACGAGCTTGTAGACCTCCGAGTCGGAGAACGGCCAGCCGGGACGCGGGGCGTCGGTGGCGCCCTCGGGAACCCGGTCGAAGTTCGCGATCCAGCCGAGCCGCTCCATCCACTCCAGGCAGTGCCGGAGCGTGGCTTCGGCGTTCGTTCGCTGGAGCCGTTCCCAGAAGCCGTCGGTCAGACGCAGCTCGTCCAGTGCGGCCCCCCGGATCGCGCTCTGGTACGGAGCCACCGGTACGGGCCGGGCGGCGGTGTCGTCGTGCACTGATTCAGTCCTTCACGGCCCCGGCGGTCACGCCGGCGGCCACATATCGTTGGGCGACGACCAGCAGGACCGCCGCGGGAAGCGACGCCACCACGGCGGTGGCCATGATCGCGTTCCACTGCGTGGTGTTGTTGCCGATGTACTGGTAGATGCCGAGCGTGATCGGGATGTGCTCGGCCGAGCGGCTGAGCGTCGAGGCGAAGATGAAGTCCGACCACGCCCACAGGAACGCGAACAGGGCCACCGTGAGCGTCGAGTTGCGGCTCGCCGGCAGCACGACCTTGGTGAAGGTCCGCCAGGGGCCGGCGCCGTCGATCCGGGATGCCTGGATCAGTTCGCGCGGTATGCCGGCCATGAAGGTCGTGTAGAGCAGCACGCCGAAGGGGACGGCGATAGTGGAGTCGGCGACGATGAGACCCGGCACGGTGTTGAGCAGCCCCAGACGCACATAGATCGCATAGAAGCCCATCGCCATCACGACCGCGGGGATCATCTGGGCGACCAGCAGCAGGAAATTCAGCGCCCGGCCGCCGCGCAGGTTGAGGATCGCGAGCGCGTAGCCTGCCGGCGCAGCGATCATGACCGTCAGCGCCACGCAGCCGAACCCCACCACCAGGCTCGTGCCGAGCGCGGGGAGCTGCTGCGACAGCGCCGCGGAGTAGCCGTCGAAGGTCGGCTCGGTCGGGAACCAGCGCGGGTCGCTGCGACGCAGGTCGCCGGTCGGCGTCAGCGAGACGTTCACCATCCAGTAGACGGGGAACAGCATCAGGGCCGTGAACACCACGCCGAGGGCGGTCTTCCACCAGGTTCGGACGGTCATGACTTCTCCCAGGAGCGCTGCATCCGCAAGTGGACGAAACCGAACACGAGCGCGATGACGATGAGCAGGTTGCCGATCGCGGCCGCCGGAGAGAAGTCCGGCTGCCCGGTGCCGAAGGCCTCCCGGTAGGACCACACCGCGAGCGTCAGCGACGCGTCGCCGGGCCCGCCGGTGGTCATGATCCACACGACGTCGACCACCTTGAGCGTGTAGATGAACCCGAGCAGCAGCGTGATCGCCGAGACCGGTCGCAGGAGCGGGAAGGTGATGCGCCAGAACCGCTGCCGGGCCGAGGCCCCGTCAAGCGAGGCGGCCTCGTACAGCTCCGAGGGGATCTGCTGCAGGCCGGCGTAGAGGATCACGAGGTTGAACGGGATGCCCAGCCAGATGTTCGCGATGATCACGGCGATCAGCGCGGTGTCCGGCGAGGTCAGCCAGTTGATCTGCTCGCCGCCGAACGCCTCGATGACCGAGTTGACGATTCCGTTCTCGCTGTTGAGCATCCACGACCACGTCGAGGCCGAGACGATCAGCGGCAGCAGCCACGGCACGAGGAACAGGGCGCGCAGGACGCCGGAGAGCCGGAAGTTCGAGTGGAAGAACACCGCCAGCGCCAGCCCGATCGCGTACTGGAACCCGATCGAGACGAGCGTGAACAGCGCGGTGTTGAGCAGCGCGGTGGGGAAGGAGTCCGAAGCGAACACCTCGGCGTACTTCTCGAAGCCCGCGAACGCCGGATCGCCCTGGACGAAGGCCCGGACCGTGTAGTCGTGCAGGCTCAGCTCGATGTTGCGCCACAGCGGGTAGGCGTAGAACACCACCAGGTACGCCAGCAGGGGAGCGGCGAACCCGAATGCGGTCCATCGCCGCGCCGGGCCCTTGGAGTCGCGTCGCCGGGGCCGGCTCCGACCCGGTGCGGCGGGCGCTCGGCCCGCCGCACCGTCGTCGGACACACGTCCGGCCGTGTCGACCGAGGTCGTGGTCATTCGTCGATTACTCCACGGCCGCTTCGGCATCGGCCTGCGCCTGCTGCAGCGCCTCGGTCGGCGTGGCCGACCCCGACAGCGCGTTCTGCACGGCAGTCCACAGTGCCTCCGAGATCTTCGGGTAGTCCGTGCCGAGGTTGTCGCTCGTGCGGCCCTTGGCGTCGCGGACGGCCTGGACCCACGGCTCCAGCTGCGGCTCGGCCTCCAACAGCGCCTCCTGACCCTCGGCGGTCGGCGGAATGTAGTACGCGAAGGTCGTCGCGGTCTCCACGAAACCCTCCGGCGTCGTCATGCACTCCACGATCTGGCGGGTGACGTCGTAGCGCTCGGTGTCGGACTGCACGGGCGCGATGATGAATTCGCCGCCGGTCGGCGCCGGAGCGACCCCGCCGTCACGACCCGGGATCTGGACGACACCGGTCTCGAAGCCGGCCTCGGCGGCGCTGTTGACCTGCCAGGTGCCGTTGACGGCGAAGGCGAACTCGCCGGTGAGGAACTCCTCCCAAGTGGTGTTCTGGGAGTTGGTCAGCACGGAGTTGGGGGCGTACCCGGACTCGAGCCAGCCGGTCCACAGTTCGAGGGCCGCGACCGCCTCGGGCGAGTCGAGGTCGCGCAGATCGGCGCCGGCGCCCCAGAACCAGGGCAGGAACTGGAACGACCCTTCCTCGGTGCCGATCGCGGCGAAGGTGATGCCCTTGTCGCCGTTACCGGTAACCTGCTCGAGCGCGGCCGTCATCGAATCCCAGTCGGTGATCGAGGCGGGGTCGACCCCTGCTGCGTCGAGCACCTCGGCGTTGTAGTAGATCGCCAGCGTGTTCGCGCCGATCGGGATGCCGTACGCCGCGTCGTCCACCACGCCCGCGGCCAGCAGGTTCTCGTCCACCCCGGTCACGTCGAGGCCCAGGTCGCCGACGGTCGTCAACATGCCGGTCTCGGCCAGAGTGGACACCGCCGGATTGTCGAGCAGGATGATGTCGGGGCTGGTGCCCTCCTGCGCGGCCAGCAGGGCCCGGTTGGTCAGGTCCGTGGTGTCCGAGGCGGTGCGCTCGATGGTCACACCGGCCTCCTCCCCGCAGGCGTCGACGCGCTCGGCCCAGTCCGAGCTCTCGTCGTGCTGCGGGTACGGGTCCCACCACGTGTAGGTGTCGGCGTCTCCGCCGCCGTCGTCGCCCGACGAGCAGGCGGCCAGCGCGAGCGAGGCGGCTGCCACGCCCGCCGCGGCAAAACGGACGAGGGGTTTGCTCTTGGCGTACTTCATTGGTCGTTCCTCCTAGAACGGGGCTCGGACGGCGGCTCTGCCGACCGAGGTGAGGGGACGGTCATCGCCGCGCGGGCGGCGGAGCGGTGCTGCCCCGGTCGATGAGCTCGGGCGCGACGAATCGGACGACGTGCGGAGCCTCGGCGGGGACCTCCTTCTCGATGCGGCGAACGAGCTGCCGCACCGCCATGCGCCCGAGCCGGTCGGGCGCGCTCTCAATGGAGGTGAACGGCAGCGAGAAGGTTCTGGCGAACTCGTCGGAGTAGCGGCCGACCACTGAGAGGTCGGCCGGGGCGGACAGGCCGCGCTCGTGGAGCACGGTGGGCAGTGCCGCGGCGGCGGCCTCGTTGTTGAACAGCAGGCCCGTGGCCGCGGGATGGCCGTCGAGCAGCGCGTGCAGCTCGCGACCGATCTCGGGCTGCGAAGAGGATCCGTAGACCGCGTGGAGGTGGACCCCGCGGGCGGCGGCCGTCTCCAGCGCGGCGTTCTGGAGGCGCCACACGTAGGCGCCGCCCCGTTCGATCACGTGCTCGGGTTGCGAGACGAGGACCAGTTCGCGATGTCCGAGGGCGACCAAGTGCTCGACCATGGTGCGGCCGGCCTCTTCGAAGTCCAGGTCGAAGACGTCCACGCCCGTGCAGTCGCCCGGCAGACCCACCAGGGCGCCCGGTTGCGGCGCGGCGCGGAGGATCGGCAGGCGGTCGTCGTTCTCGGCGACGTTGAGCAGCACCACGCCGTCGACCATGCGCGAGTCGGTGATGCGCTTGAGCGCCTCCGGTCCGTGGGGGTCGGAGCTGAGGAGGATGTCGTATCCCAGGTCGCGGGCGGTGTTGGCCACGCCCTGCATGTACTGCAGCATGGCCGGGGCGAACTCGTCGGGCAGGAACTGCGCGAGCAGGCCGATCACCATCGCCTTGGAGGTGGCCAGCGCGCGTGCTCCCGCGTTCGGCGTGTAGCCCAGGTCGCGGGCCGCCTGCTCCACCCGAAGGCGGACCTCGTCGGAGACCGCGCGCTTGCCGCTGAGGGCGTACGACGCGGTCGATCGCGCCACGCCCGCGACACGGGCGACGTCTCCGATGGTGGTCACGGCTTCCTCCTTCGACTCCGGTCGCGATCATGCGAACCGGTTCGAAGCCTAATTGATCATGCTCCCGAAAGCAAGTCCCCGTCCGGAGGCATATTGCCAGGCTGTGACCTCTATATATTGAAGTACTTGCATCGAACGGCGTTCGAAACTAGCGTCGAACGCGAACTGGAACGTCGAACCGGTTCGCGATCTCAACGAGGAGTTGTAATGCAACCCACACTCAGACGGGCGCTCACGCGCCTGAGCATCCTTGCCCTGGCCATCGGCGCCGCCGTGGCCGGTCCCGCCGCCCCGTCAGGGGCCGCCGGGCTGACCCTCGGCGTCGACATCGGCCAGGTGGTCCGTCCGGCCACGCAAGTCGCCGCGGGCGGCCTCTACGGCGTCGGCTCCGACAGCCAGCCGACCACCGACATGCTGTTGCCGTTGAACCCGACCAGCTTCACTCAGCCCGCGCCCGGCACCACCCACCTGGGCAACGGTGCGACCGAGCCGTGCTGCGACTCCCTCGAGGTCGCGCACAACCTCACCCGCGCCGGCGCCCAGCAGTTCATCCGGATGCCGGACATCTACCCGTCCTTCCCCTACCAGTGGCAGGGCTGGGCCGACTGGGAGCAGAAGGTCACCACTATGGTGAACGACCGCCTGGCCCGCACCGACATCACCAACATCCACGGCTGGGAGCTGTGGAACGAACCCGACTGGACCTGGGACTCGTCGGCGGGCTCCTGGCACGACGGCTGGACCCGCACCTACAACCTCGTACGCTCACTGGACTCGGTCACTCCGATCGTCGGCCCCAGCGACGCCACCTACGACCACGACCGGATGCTCGCGTTCATGACCCATGCGCGCGACACCGGCACGCTTCCCGACGTCGTCGTGTGGCACGAGCTCGACGACATGGACTGGGACTCCTTCGACGACCACGTCGCCGACTACCGCGCCATCGAGAACCGGCTCGGCATCTCCCCGCGCCCGATCGCGATCAACGAGTACAACAGCTACAACCAGATGGACATCCCCAGCGTCGCGCTGCACTGGATGAGCGTGTTCGAGCGCCACGGGGCCCGTGAGGCTCACCGCGCCTACTGGTTCGAGGCCGGCACCTTCGACGGCCTGTTCACGCTCGACAACCAGCCGACCGCCTCCTACTGGCTCTACCGCTGGTACGGGGCCATGACCGGGAACATCGTGGAGACCACCCCGAACAGCTGGCTCGACGGCGTGGCCTCCTACGACTCCAGCCGGCAGATCGTCAACGTCGTCTTCGGCGGCGACTGGGGCGACAACGCGGTGCGGGTCGACGGACTCGGCCCTCTCGGCTCCCAAGTCGACGTCGAGGTCCTGTCCACTCCGGGCTCGGGCCGGCACACACACGTGCCCTCGCCGACCGTGGTCTCCCAGCAGACCATGTCGGTCAACGGCGGCTCGATCACCGTCCCGGTCAACGGCATGAACGCCGAAGCCGCCTACCAGCTGCTGATCACTCCGGCCGGTGGGCCGACGACGTCATGGCAGCAGGTCTACGAGGCCGAGAACGCCACGGTCGTCCACGCCCAGACCCGCGCCTCGGGCGCAGCGTCGAACGGCTACTACGTCGGCGGGATCGACAACGACACCGACATGCGCTCGGACTCGTTCGTCGACTTCACCGTCAACGTCCCCCAGTCCCGCAGCTACACGATGACGATCCGCTATGCCAACGGAACCGGTTCGACCTCCACGCACGGCCTCGCCTACAACGGCGGAGCCTGGTCCACGGTCTCGTACCCGCCCACATCCGGCTGGGCGCAGTTCGGCACCACCAGTGTCACCGTCACATTGGACGCCGGATACAACGTGATCCGCCTCGCCAAGGGCTCGCCGGGCTTCGACGGCGGCACCGGATACGCCGAGCTCGACAGCATCACGCTGGAGTAGCCTCCTCGGCGTGCCCGCCTATGGCGCGGTCCGGGCCCGTTCGTGTCGCGCACGGGCCCGGACCGCGGCGCCGTGCCCCCGTGTCACCCCTCCGACGTGCGGGTATTCCAGTGCCGATGAGGCCGCCGAAACGGGCAGAGGACCCGCAGCGACAACAATGGGCCGAGGAGCTGTCATTGCGCCTGGACCGGCCGATGAGCGCGCTGGGGATCATCTTCGTGCTCGTGGTGCTCGGCCAGGCCCTCGCGCAGAGCACGGCGCTGACGGCCGTCCTGTCCGCCGCCGCCTGGCTGCTGTGGCTCGTCTTCGCCGGCGAGTACGCGCTCCGGCTCTACATCGCCCCGCACCGCCTCCGGTTCCTACGCCGGACCTGGTGGCAGCTGGTCTTCCTCGCCGTCCCCTTCCTCCGGATCCTGCGCGCCGCGCAGGTCGCCAGAGCCGCCCGCTTCGGACGCGTCCTCAGCTCGGCCGTGCGCGGCAGCCGGTCGGCCGGGCGGCTGCTGTCCAGCAGGATCGGCTGGCTCAGCTCGGTCAGCCTCATCGTGGTGCTGGGCGCCAGCCAACTGCTCGACGCCTTCTCCGACTACGAACGCTACGGCGACGCGCTCCACGACGCGGCCATGGGCACCATCACCGGCGAGCCGCTCACCGCCGGCGGCGACTTCGCCCGGGTGCTGGAGGTGGTACTGGCGGCCTACTCGGTCGTCGTCTTCGCCGCCCTGGCCGCCTCACTGGGCGCCTACTTCCTCGACGAGGGCGCACGGCTCCGAGAAGGCGGCACCGAGGCGACCCGGCGACCTTGAGCGGCGACCGTTTGGCCCCTCTGCCGCCGGGTATGCGGGAGGGCATGTCCGACCGAGACCGCCCCGAGCGCCGCGATGCGCTGCGCGAGAGCGAGACGAGCGCGGCCCGCATCGTGCTGCGCCCGGTCGGGACACCCCTGCCCCTGGGGTTCCTCGGGCTGCTCGTCGCCACGGTGTCCTTCTCGGCGCTCCAACTCGGTTGGATACCCGCCTCGCAGAGCGCCAACGTGGCGCTCGTGGCGCTCGGCCTCACCGTCCCGGTCCAACTGCTCGCGTCGGTGTTCGGATTCCTGTGCCGCGACCCCGTCGCCGGCACCGGCATGGGCATCCTCGCCGGCACCTGGGCCGCCGCCGGGCTCGCCACACTGACCTCACCGCCCGGAGCCACGAGCCCGGGACTCGGCATCGCCCTGCTGGCGGCCGGAACCGCGATGCTCGTGCCCGCCGCCGGAGGACGGCACAAGGCCGTGGCCGCGGCGGTCATGGCCGCCAGCGCCGTCCGGTTCATGGTCACCGGCGTCGCCGAATTCTCCGGATCCGCCGGCTGGATGACCGCGGCCGGATGGACCGGTCTGGTGCTGGCGGCCGTCGCCCTCTACGCCGCGCTCGCCTTCGAACTCGAAGACAGCGAACGGCGCGACGTGCTTCCCGTGTGGCGCACCGGCGGCGCCGCCTCGGCGGTGAGCGGGGACTCGAGCGCCCAACTGGAGGACATCGTCCGGGAACCGGGCGCCCGCAAGCAGCTTTGAACCGCCGCCGCTCCGGCCACCGAGACCGACGCGCGAGCGCCTGTTACCGGCGGGCCATCTGAGTCCAATGGCGACACTTGTGGTGGGATGGACTGGTGGGATTGTCTCCTCGCGCGGAATGAGAGTGAAATGTCACGCACATTCCAGATTCTTGTTGCCCGGGGGTTGCCAACATCGACACCTTCACGGTTAGCTGTACGCAACGGGCCACGCTGTGACACAACGAGCCAAACCACCGGGCCGACCGGCACACCGCCCTCACATCACACATCCAATCGCGATCCGCGATCGCCTCATGAACGTCCGAACTGTGCCACCTGCGAAAGGGCCATGAACCATCCCCACGAAGCCTCGTCCGGCGACCCGACCGGCGACCAGTACGCAGACCCAGCCCAAATGCGATGGCAGCCTCCGCCTCCCAAGACGCCGGAACTCGAGCTCGTCGAGGAGCTGGTCGTCAGCTGCCTCGACCAGGTCACCTGGCGTCCGATCGTGCGGCCCCGCATCATCGGCCTGGGCCTCGCCGCATGCCTCCTCGGCCAGCTCATCGCCTTCCGGCAGGTCCAGGTGGTCGACCGCGCACTGGTCATGTCCTACACCTCCCAACCGCCGAAGACCGTGCTGGCGCTCGAAATATGGGAGGCGGTCAAGGCCGAGTCGAGCCCGCAGCCGGTGAAGACCTGGCTGCGCTACCTCGCCGAACGAGGCATGGGCAGCGGCGGCATCTTCACGCGCGTGGTCGACCGCATGGTCTCCCGCGGCCATATCACCGTCGAACGCCACGGCATCCTGGGGCGCCGCCTCGCCTACGTGCCCGCCAACCGCACCGCCGCCGCCTGGCCTCTCGCCCGAGTCCGGCAGGGCATCAACCGGGACGACTCCGCGAGACTCTCCGGCCGCGACGCCTTCCTCGCGGGACTGCTGACCCGCATGGGCCTGGGGAGCCGACTGGTCGACACGGACGCGGGCAAGGACCGCCTCCGGGCCGCCGTCGCCGAACTCGAGCCGGCCGTCCAGAGCCTCCTCGACCACCTCGACGCGGCCGTCGGAGAAGCGGCCATGACCCAACGCCACTGACCGTCCCTCACTGTCCACTGAAGAAAGAAGAAGGGATACCCCTGTGTCCGCCACCCCCGAACCACAGGTCGGCTCCATAGCCGACCGATTGGCCGCCGACAAACTCGGCGTCATGGGACTGCTGCACTTCTCGCTGACCGCCGCCACACCGCTGACCGTCATCGCCGGCGTCACCGTCACCGGCTGGGCCCTCACCGGCCAGATCGGCATCCCGGTGGCCTTCGCCGCCATCGGCGCGGTCCTCGTGCTCTTCTCCATCGGCTACACCACCATGGCCCGGCACATCGCCAACGCGGGCGCCTTCTACGCCTTCGCCGCCCGGGGCGTCTCGCCCAGCGTCGGCGTCGGCGCGGCCCTGGTGGCACTGGTGGCCTACACCGGACTGTCGATCGGCCTCTACGGCCTGCTCGGCGTCGCCACGACCCCGCTGCTCGAATCCTGGTTCGGATGGGACGTCGCCTGGTGGGTCCCGGCCGGAGTCCTGTGGCTCCTGGTCGCCGTCCTCGGCACCCGCGCCGTGGACATCAACAGCAAGTTCCTCGCCGTCCTGCTGAGCCTGGAGATGGCGATCATCCTCGTCTTCAGCTTCTCCAACCTCGGCAACCCCGCCGCCGGTGAGTTCCGGTTCGACGCGCTCGATCCCACGCTGCTGGTCACCTCCGTCTCCGGCGCGCTGCTGGTGCTCGGCTTCCTCGGCATGGTCGGCGTGGAGATGCCCACCGTCTACGCCGAGGAGACCAAGAACCCCCGGCGCACCGTCCGGACCGCGACCGTGCTCGCCATCCTCATCCTCGCGGTGCTCTACACCGTCGCCTCCTGGTCGATGACCGTCGCGGTGGGACCCGACGACATCGTCCAAGCGGCCCGCGAGGCCGACCTCGGCGTCTTCTTCGGCCTCATCGAGACGCAGATGGGCGCCACCATGGCCACCACGGCCGAGGTTCTCCTGGTCACCAGCGTCGTGGCCGCCGCGATCTCGTTCCACAACACCGTCGCCCGCTACGCCTTCGCGCTCGGCCGCGAGCACGTCCTGCCCGCCTCGCTCGGCCGCACCTCGCCGCGCACCGGCGCCCCCATGCGGTCCTCGCTGGTCCAGTCGGCGATCGCGCTGACGGTCCTCGTCGTCTTCGCCGCGGCCGGATTCGATCCGCTGGTCGACCTGTTCTACCTGTTCGGCACCTCCGGGGGCTTCGGCGTCCTCGTGCTGGTCACGCTGGCCTCCGCCGCGGTGGCGGCCTACTTCGCCCGCGATTCGCGCGGCGAGAGCGCCTGGAGCACCCGGTGGGCGCCGCTGCTGGCGACGGTGCTGCTGCTGTCGATCACCGTCATGGCGATCATCTCGTTCCGCGACCTGCTCGGCGCGGGCCCGGATTCCCCGCTGCCGACGGCGGTCCTGCTCGTCTTCGCGGCCGTCGGGCTGCTCGGCGTCGGCTGGGGACTGGTGCTGCGCCGGACCCGACCGGACCTGTACCGGCGCATCGGCGCGGGCCCGCAGGCCCCGATCGCCGAACCCGAGCCCGAGGACGAGACTCCCGCGACGGCGGGGGAGCGCTCATGAGCGACATAGTCGTCCACCTCGGCTACAGCGGCGACGGGCGCGCCGTCGCCGAGCGCGTCGCCGGGGCCTTCAGCTCGCTCGCCGTGGCGGAGTGGCTGGTGCCCGACGACGTCGACCGGCGTCGCCGAATCCTGGCCGGCCAGTTCGAGATGCTCGTCGCCCCGGCGCTGGCCGGACACGGACACGTCGACGCCGCGCTCGACGACAACGGCGGTCTGGCGGGCGTGGCGGTGTGGCTGGACTTCACCGCCGGTCCGCTGGAGCCGCCGCCGGACTACGACTCGCGCCTGGCCGAGCTGTGCGGCCCGCACCTGGCGCGGTTCCAGGCGCTCGACGACGCGTTCGAGCGCCACCATCCCGATCCGGCCGAGCGGCCGCACCGGCACCTGGCCTTCTGCGCGGTCGATCCCGCCCGGCAGGACCGCGGCATCGGGTCGCTGCTGCTCAAGCAGGGCTTGGAGCGGCTCGACAAAGAGGGCACGGCCGGCTATCTGGAGGCGGCGAACCGCCGCCTGGTCGACTGGTACGCCCGCCACGGCTTCGAGCCGCTGGAGCCGCTCGGGCTCCCGGAGGGGCCTTCGATGTTCCCGATGTGGCGAAGGCCCGTCCCCGTCGCTTGACACCGCAAGCGGCCCGGTTCCCCTCTGGGGAGGGAACCGGGCCGGCTCCGCTTCAGCGGCGGCCCCGGGTCCGATCGGCGCCGTTCAGGCGTCCTCGCGGTCGGGGTTCTCGAGCTGGAAGAAGTTGCTCTGGGAACCGTCCTTCTGCCGCTCCTGGTAGATGAAGTTCAGTCCCCGCTCGTCGAAGGTCTGGAACCAGGAGTCCCAGTCGAGCTGCCGCAGGTCTTCACCGCCGTAGCCCGGGAAGTCGAAGCGCAGCACGCCGGGCCTGCCGTCGTGCTCGGTGCCCGGTACGGTGGCCGGCTCGGCCTCGCGGCGCTCCGCCCAGCGGCGGATGACGTCGTGGTTCGTGGTCACCAGGGTCTGCCCGTCGTGGTCGGGCTCCTGATCTGGTGACGTGATCTCCTGCGCGTACTTGAGCGATTCCGACTTCTGCGAACCGCCGCGGACGCCGCCTTCGGACTCCATGTCAAGCCTCCTCGCTTCGAAGTGGTGCCTGCGCAGAGCTGTACCCGCCGCAGATGCGAGATAACCCCCTGTGACGTCGGCGGGGAAATCGGTGCCGGCCGGCTCGGTGGCCGCGATGAGTTTCCCGCCGCCGCGTCGTCTGTACTGCCAGACACACCCCTGAACTCGTACACCCGAAAGGAAACCATCCCCATGAGCACCACCGAGCACACCACCGACGCTGAGGCGATCCGCGTCGGCCCCGGCCGGGCCCTGAACATCGTCCTGTGGGTCCTGCAGGGCCTGCTGGCCGCGTTCTTCGCCGTAGCCTCGGCCGCCCCGAAGCTCTTCGGCGAAGCCAGCGCCGTCGAGGGCTTCGAGCTCATCGGCGCCGGCGACTGGTTCATCTACTTCGTCGGCGCGGTCGAACTGGCCGGCGCCATCGGCCTGGTGATCCCGCGCCTGTCCGGCCTGGCGGCCATCGGCCTGAGCCTGGTGATGATCGGCGCGGCCTACACCAACGCCTTCGTCGTGGACGGGCACTGGCCGGTCTCCACCCCGCTGATCCTGCTGGTCTTCACCGTCTTCATCGCCTGGGGGCGGCAGGACCGGACGCGACGCCTGTTCAGCCGGGGCTCATAGTCTCCGACGGCGACCGGGGGCGCTCGCGCTCAGCGTGAGCGGCCCCACCGCAGACGGTCGGAGCGCCAGGTACGCATCGGGTCGCCGAGCTCCAAGTCGGCGAACCACCGCGTCCAGTCCGAGGGCTCGTATCCGGTGCCGAGGTCGGTGTGGTGCAGTTCGACCTCCACCAGGCGGCGGGCCGGGATCTCGGTCGCCGGGAACGTCGCGCCGGCCGGCGACCGGAGCGTCACCTCCCACGCCCGGTCCGGCGTCGCCTCCACTGTGGCGGCGAACGCCGCGGCGGACTGGGTCAGGTCGGTGACGAGCTCGTCGACCGAAGCCTCGCCCCCGGCTCGGATGCCGGCCTCGCGCGCTTCGGGACTGGCGTATCCGGGCACGCCCTCGCCGGTGGCGGCCCAGTTGAGCATCGCGCACATGGCGTCCCCCGAGCGGGCGATGTGGGTGACGACGTGGGCGCGGGTCCAGCCCTCCAGCCGCGAGGGCCGCCGCGCCTCCTCGTCGGAGAGGCGACCGACGGTCCCGATGAGTCGCTTGGTCGCCTCGGCGATCGCGTTCATGGTCTCGGCTCTATCGTTGTCCACGGGCGCATGGTAACCGCTCGGCCCAGGAGCGGGGAAGACGCCATTTCACTCGGGAACGGGAGAGCCTCTGGGGTTTCACCGCAGCAGCGCGTCGAGCCGGTCCGGGTCGAGCGCGTGCTCGATGACCATCACGCCGGCCCCGATCGCTCCGCTGCTCTCGCCGGTGCGTGCGGCGGCGATGCGCAGATGCCTGGTCGCCAAGGGAAGCGAGCGCTGGTAGATGACCTCGCGGACGCCCGCCAGCAGGTGGTCGCCGGCCAGCGCCAGCGATCCGCCGATGACGATGATCGACGGATTGAAGAAGTTGACCGCCCCGGCCAGGACCTCGCCGATGTCGCGGCCCGCCTGGCGGATGAGCTGCAGCGCCGGGACCGAGCCCGAACGCGCCAGCTCGACCACGTCGAGCGAGCCGCGCGCCTCGATGCCCTGCGCGGTGAGCCCGGAGGCGATGGCCGCGCCGCTGGCGACCGCCTCGAGGCAGCCGGTGTTGCCGCAGCGGCACAGGGCCTCGTCGGCGCCGGAGACCTTGATGTGCCCCATGTCGCCGGCCGCGCCCTGCGCGCCTCGGTAGACGCGGCCGCCGGCGATGATGCCGCAGCCGATGCCGGTGGCCGCCTTGATGAACAGCATGTGCTCGGAGTCGGACCAGGCCGAGAAGTGCTCGCCGAGGGCCATGATGTTGACGTCGTTGTCGACCAGGACCGGCACCGGGAGGCGCCGGCCGACGTACTCGGGGACGTCGAATCCGTCCCAGCCGGGCATGATCGGCGGGTTGACCGCGCGCCCGGTGGAGTGCTCGACCGGGCCGGGCAGGCCGATGCCGACGCCCAGCAGGTCCGAGGCGGGCCGGGCGACCTCGTCGAGGAGCTTGTGCCCGTGGTCGACGACCCAGTCGAGCACCGCCTCGGGGCCGAGCGCGATGTCGAGGTCGGCGTTGACCTGAGCCAGCACCGTCCCGGCGAGGTCGGTGATCGCGAGCCTGGCGTGGGTCGCGCCGAGGTCGGCGCCGAGCGCGATGCGGGCGTGCGGGTTGAACGCGAACGTGGCCGGGGGCCTGCCGCCGGTGGAGGCGGTCTCCCCTGAGGGGGCGATGAATCCGGCCGACAGGAGCGCGTCGATGCGTCCGGTGACGGTCGAGCGCGCCAGGCCGGTGAGCGCCGACAGCTCCGAGCGGGTCCGGGGCACGCCGTCGCGCAGGAACCGGAGCAGCGTGCCGGCTCCCGCCGGGGCCGAGGGCGCCGGTCGGCGCGGCGCGGGCGAATCATCTGTCACAGGACCAGTGAATCACATCGTGCGAGGCGCTCATATGACATCACTATTTCATAACATCGCGCAACTTTTGCTTGCGAGATGTCAGAAGTCCGTCCTAGAGTCGCCATATGGCTCCAGTCACAATCAGCAGGCCGTCGACCTACCGCGCCGCGATCATCGGCACCGGCTTCATGGGACGGGTCCACTCCCACGCCATCGCCGTCGCCGGCGGACAGGTCACCGGCATCGCCGGCTCCAGCCCCGAACGCGCCCACCAGGCCGCCGACGCCCTCCGCGCCGACGCGGTCTTCGAGGACGCCGACGAACTCATCGCCGCCGCCGACGTCGTCCACGTCTGCACGCCCAACCACCTGCACGCCCCCCTCGCACTGGCCGCCATCGAAGCCGGCAAGCACGTCGTCTGCGAAAAGCCCCTCGCCACCGACGCCGCCACCGCCCAGGCCATGACCGACGCCGCCGACGACGCCGGCGTGGTCGCCGCCGTGCCCTTCGTCTACCGCTTCCACCCGATGGTCCGCGAAGCCCGCGCCCGCGTCGCCGCCGGCGGCATCGGCCGCCTCACCCTCGCCCACGGCTCCTACCTCCAGGACTGGCTACTGCGCCCCGACGACGACAACTGGCGCGTCGACGCCGACAAAGGCGGCCGGCTCCGCGCCTTCGGCGACATCGGATCCCACTGGTGCGACCTGCTCGAATTCGTCACCGGCGACCGCATCACCGCCGTATCCGCCAGCCTCGCCACCGCCAACCCGCGGCGAAGCGGCCGCGACGTCGCCACCGAAGACATCGTCACCCTCCAGTTCGCCACCGCCGGCGGCATGATCGGCACCACCGTCATCAGCCAAGTCTCGGCCGGCCGCAAAAACCGCCTCTACCTCGAGATCTCCGGAACCGAGGCCACCGTCGCCTTCGACCAGGAACAGCCCGAGACCCTCTGGCTCGGCCGCCGCGACCACAACGCCGTCCTCGCCCGCGACCCCGAGAACCTCAGCCCCGAAGCCGCCCGCCTCGCCCACGTCCCCGGCGGCCACGCCCAGGGCTACCAGGACTGCTTCAACGACTTCGTCGCCGACGTCGCCGCCGCCATCAACGGACCGGCCCCCGACGGCCTCCCCGTCTTCACCGACGGCCTGCGCGCCGCCCGCATCGCCGAAGCCGTCGCCGCATCGGCCCGCAGCCGCAGCTGGACGGAGGTGATCGCATGACCGACGCACCGGTGCTGGCCATGCGCGGCATCGACAAAGCCTTCCTCGGCGTCCCCGTGCTCCGCTCAGTGGACCTCGCCGTGCAGCGGGGCGAAGTCCACGCCCTGGTGGGGGAGAACGGCGCCGGCAAGTCCACCTTGATGAAGATCCTCGCCGGCGTCCACACCGCCGACGCCGGCACCATCGAGCTGAACGGCCGGCCCGTCTCCTTCACCCACCCGCTCCAAGCACAGCACGCCGGCGTCTCCACCGTCTTCCAGGAATTCAACCTCCTGCCCGAACTGTCGGTGGCCGAGAACGTCTTCCTGGGCCGCGAACCCCGTCGCCGCGGACTCATCGACCGCCGCACCATGGCCGACCGCACCACCGCCATCCTCGGCGACCTCGGCGTCGACGACCTCGCCCCCAGCACCAAAGTCGGCGCCCTCTCCGTGGCCCACCAGCAGATCGTCGAGATCGCCAAGGCCCTGTCCCAAGGCGCCGACCTCATCTGCATGGACGAGCCCACCGCCGCGCTGGCCGACGCCGAGGTCGAGCTGCTCTACCGGCTCATCGACCGCCTGCGCGACAAAGGCGTCGCGGTCCTGTACGTCTCCCACCGGCTCCGCGAGGTCTTCGACCTGTGCGACCGGATCACCATCCTCAAGGACGGCCGGCTCGTCGACCGCGTCGACACCGCCGACATCACCCCCGACGACCTGGTCACCGCCATGGTCGGCCGCCGCATCGACACCGTGTTCCCGCAGCCGCTGCCCGGCACCGACATCGGCGACGTCCGCCTGCGGATCACCGGCGGCGGCAACGCCCAGATCGACGGCATCGACCTCGAAGTCCGGGCCGGCGAGATCGTCGGACTGGCGGGCCTGCAGGGCTCGGGCCGCACCGAGATCGCCAATGCCGTGTTCGGCATCGAACCGCTCACCCGCGGCGCCCTCACCGTCGACGGCCGGCGACGACGCGTCAACAAGCCCCGCAAAGCCATTGCGGCCGGCATCGCCCTGGTCACCGAGGACCGCAAAGCCCAAGGCCTGGCGATGCGGCAGTCGGTCAAGGCCAACGCCCGCATGGTCCTGGACGCCAACGCGAGCGTGCACTCCCGCCGCCGCCTCGCCCGGATCCCCGGCATCCTCTCCAGCCTCGACCTCGTCGCCCGCGGCCACGATCAGGAAGTCCAGTACCTCTCCGGCGGCAACCAGCAGAAAGTCGTCGTCGCCAAGTGGCTCGCCACCGAACCGGGCGTCATCGTCCTCGACGAGCCCACCCGCGGCATCGACGTCGGCGCCAAGCACAAGCTCTACTCGGTGATCCGGCAACTCGCCGCCGACGGCATGGCCGTCCTCCTCATCGCCTCCGAGCTCATCGAAGTCATCGGACTCGCCGACCGCATCGTCGTCCTCCACGACGGCCGCATCGCCGGCGAACTGCCCGGCGGCGCCACCGAACAGCAGGTCATGGCCTACGCGACCGGACGGGGCGACCGATGAACGCCCGCAGGCTCGACACCACCGCCCTCATCTACCTGGCGCTCGCCGGAGTGATCGCCCTCGGCGGCATCGCCGTCGCGATCGACGGCGGCAACCTGTTCTCGACGGCCAACCTCGTCGACATGTTCACCCGGACCAGCCTCACCGGATTCCTCGCCATCGGGATGACCCTGGTCATCCTGTGCCGGTCGCTGGACCTGTCGGTGGGCTACGTCGCCGCCCTCACCAGCCTCGTCGCCGCCACCACCATGGCCGGCGACCCCGCCCGAGTGCCCCAGGCGATCGGCGCGGTCCTGCTCGTCGCCGGCCTCATCGGCGCGGCCAACGGCGCGATCGTCGCCTACCTCGGCGTCAACCCGTTCATCGCCACCCTCGGCGTCGGGCTGATCATCAAGGGATACCTCGACACCGAGTACCGCGGCCCGGCCGGCGACGTGCCGGCGGTCTTCCAGCAGTTCGGGTACACCCGCATCGGCTTCATACCGGTCTCCACGATCGTGATGCTCTGCGTGGCCGCCGCCGGCATCTGGTTCCTGCACTCGACCAGGACCGGACACCACATGTACGCCGTCGGCGGCAACATCGACGTCGCCCGCATGTCCGGCATCCGCACCAAACGGGTGCTCATCACCGCCCACATCCTGTGCAGCATGTGCGCCGGCATCGCCGGCCTCCTCCTGGCCGCGCGCTTCGGCACCGGCTCGGCCGAGGCCTACACCAACCTCTACGAACTCGACGCCATCGCGGCGGTCGTCCTCGGCGGCACCCTGCTGCTCGGCGGCCGCGGCGGCGTCGCCGGCACCGTCGCCGGGGTGGCGATCCTCGCCGTCCTCGACACCGTCTTCAACGTCATGCAGATCGACCCGTTCGCCAAAGACGTGCTCCGCGGCGCGATCATCATCGCCGCCGTCGCCATCTACGCCCGCCGCCAGATCGACCGCACCGCGCGCCGGCCCCGCTTCGTCGCCGCGGTCGAAGGGAGGGCGTGATGCAGCGAATCCGACGCGCCGCAACGGCGCTCATGGGCGGCGGCACCGGCACCGTCTTCGCCCTGCTGGCGGTCATCTTCGCGATCGTCTTCGCCGTCAACCCCGGCTTCTTCGAAGCGCCCTCGCTGATGGCCTTCCTCAAACAGGCCGCGCCGCTGGTGATCCTCGCCGCCGGGCAGTACTTCGTCATCGTCTCGGGCAACTTCGACCTGTCGGTCGGCGCCCTGGTCGGCGCGCAAGTCGTGATCGCCGCGCGACTCATCGACGGCGACGAGGCCAAGACCTGGCCGGTCATCGGCATCATGGTGCTGTTCGGGATCGGCGTCGGCCTCGTCAACGGATTCATCACCACCGTCCTGAAGGTCCAGTCGTTCATCACCACGCTGGGGATGATGCTGGTCCTCTACGGCGCGATCCGCCTGTGGACCGGCGGCGCGCCCACCGGGAGCCTCTCGGAGGCCTTCCGCGTGCCCGGCCGCATGGGCATCGAGAACGTACCGGTCCTCGGGCAGGTCCCGTGGGCGCTGCTGATCATGCTCGCCTGCGGCGCGGCCGTGATCGTCCTGATGCGCACCCGCTTCGGCCGGGTCCTGATGGCCTCCGGCGACAACGACCTCGCCGCCGAGCTCTCCGGGGCCCGGGTCAACACCGTCCGCACCGCCGCCTTCGTCCTCTCGGGACTCTCGGCGACGGTCGCGGGCATCCTCATCGGCGGCTTCGCCGGCGTCAGCGCTCAAGTCGGGGAGGGCATGGAGTTCACCGTCATCACCGCGGTCGTCCTCGGCGGCGTCGTCCTCGGCGGCGGCCAGGGCGCCGTCATCGCCGCCATGGGCGGGGCCCTCACCGTCGAGGCCCTGTTCACGTTGTTCAACCAGCTCGCGCTCCCGGCATCGCTGCGGCCCAGCGTGCAGGGCGCCATCATCATCGCCGCCGTCGCCTACGCCGCCTGGCGCCGGGCCCGGCCGGCCACCGCAGTCACTCCCTCATGAAAAGAAGGTTCCGAACCATGCAAACCACGCGACTCGCACTCGCTTCAGCGGCCGTCTTCGGGCTACTGCTGGCGACGGCCTGCACCACCGACGAGATCCCAGAACCCGAGGACGAACAGACCACCGGCGAATCCGGAGGCGACGAATGGTTCGTCCAGGCCGACTACGAACGCCAGCTCGAACAGCGCGAGATCGAACCCGAAGGCGACCCGTCGGAGCCGTGGCTGCAGGCGATCGAACCGGAATGGGTCGACACCGCCGAGTTCGCCCAGGAAGGCGGCGACCACACCGTCTGCTTCTCCAACGCCTCGGTCTCCAACCCGTGGCGCGTCACCGGCTGGATCACCATGCAGCAGCAGGTGCAGGTCCTCCAGGACTCCGGCCAGATCGGGGAGTTCCGCCACTCGGACGCCGCCGATGACGACGACCAGCAGATCTCCGACATCCAGGCCTTCGTCGACTCCGGAGACTGCGACGCGCTCATCATCTCGCCGTCGACCACGGCCACGCTCACGCCCGCCGTGCAGACCGCCTGCGACTCCGGCATCCCGGTGATCGTGTTCGACCGCGGCGTCAACACCGACTGCGCGGTCACCTTCATCCACCCGATCGGCGGCTACGCCTACGGCGCCGACGCCGCCGAGTTCCTCGTCGACGAGCTCGAACCGGGCTCGACGGTCCTGGCGCTGCGCATCCTGCCCGGCGTCGACGTCCTCGAGCACCGCTGGGCCGCAGCGCAGCAGATCTTCGGCGACTCCGAACTGGAGATCCTCGGCGACGAGTTCACCGGCGGCGACGCCGCCGAGATCAAGAACATCGTCACCCAGTACCTCCAGCGAGGCGACGTCGACGGCATCTGGATGGACGCCGGCGACGGCGCCGTAGCCGCGATCGAGGCGTTCGAGGACGCCGGCCAGCCCTACCCGGTCATGGCCGGCGAGGATGAGCTGTCGTTCATGCGCAAATGGAAGGAGACCGGCATGACCGCCATCGCCCCGGTCTACTCGAACTTCCAGTGGCGCACCCCGGTCCTGGCCGCCACGATGATCCTCGCCGGCGAGCAGGTCCCCGCCGAATGGGTCCTGCCGCAGGAACCGATCACCGAGGCCGAACTGGACGACTACCTCGAACGCAACGCCGACATGCCCTCGCTGCACTACGCCAAGTTCGGAGGCGAGGACCTGCCCGGCTACCCCGACGCCTGGCGAGACCGCTGATGCGGCCGATCGGCGTCAACACCTGGGTCTGGGCCTCGCCGCTCGACGACGAGGCCCTGGCCCGCATAGCTCCGGGCGTGCGCGACTGGGGGTTCGACACGATCGAGCTCCCCGTCGAGCACCTCGGCGATTGGGACCCGGGCCGGGCCGCCGACCTCCTCGGCGAGCTCGGCCTGGACACCACAGTGGTATTGGTCATGGGTCCCGGCCGCGAACTGGTCAACGCACCGGACCAGACCGTGGCCGAGACCCAGGCCTACCTGCGCGGCGTCGTCGACGCCGCGCAGGCGGTGGGCTCGAACGTCATCGCCGGACCGGCCTACGCCTCGGTCGGCCGGACCTGGAGGATCGACGACCGCGCCGCCGCCTACCGGCAGCTGCGCCGGCACCTGGCCCCGGTGGGGGAGTACGCCGCCGATCGCGGCGTCACCGTCGCGGTCGAACCGCTCAACCGCTACGAGACCAGCGTGATCAACACGGTCGACCAGGCGCTCGAGGCGCTCGACGGCCTGCCGGGGTGCGCGCTGGCCCTGGACGTGTACCACCAGAACATCGAGGAGACCGACATCCCCGCCGCGATCAGACGCGCCGCCGGACGCATCGGCCACGTCCAGGTCTGCGCCAACGACCGCGGCGCGCCCGGGCGCGACCACCTCGACTGGCCGGGGATCATGGATGCGCTCGATGACAGCGGGTACTCCGGCCCCCTGGTGATCGAGTCGTTCACCGCGCACAACGACACCATCGCGACCGCCGCCTCGATCTGGCGACCGCTGGCGCCCACGCAGGACGCCATCGCCGTCGACGGCCTGAGATTCCTGAGGAGCCTGCACGATGCCTAGACCGATCACCCTGTTCACCGGGCAGTGGGCCGACATGCCGTTCGAGGAGCTGTGCCGCCGCGCCTCCGAGTGGGGATACGACGGACTCGAGGTCGCCTGCTGGGGCGACCACCTCGACGTCCGCCGCGCCGCCGAGGACGACGACTACGCAGCCGAACGCCGAGCGATCCTCGCCGACCACGGCCTGGGATTGTGGGCGATCTCCAACCACCTGGTGGGCCAGGCCGTCTGCGACGACCCGATCGACGAACGGCACCAGGCGATCGTCCCGGACCACGTGTGGGGCGACGGCGATCCCGAAGGGGTCAGGCGGCGGGCCGCCGAGGAGATGAAGACGACCGCCCGGGCCGCCGCGAAGCTCGGCGTCGACACCGTCGTCGGGTTCACCGGCTCGGCGATCTGGAAGTACGTCGCCATGTTCCCGCCCGTGCCCGCCTCGACCATCGAAGCCGGCTACGCCGACTTCGCCGACCGCTGGAACCCGATCCTCGACGTGTTCGACGAGGTCGGCGCCCGCTTCGCGCACGAGGTCCACCCCTCCGAGATCGCCTACGACTACTGGTCGACCACACTGGCCCTGGAGGCGGTAGGGCACCGAAGCGCCTTCGGACTGAACTGGGACCCGAGCCACATGGTCTGGCAGGGCATCGACCCGGCCGCGTTCCTGTGGGACTTCCGCGACCGGATCTACCACGTCGACTGCAAGGACACCCGCCAGCGCTTCGACGGCAGGAACGGTCGCCTGTCCTCGCATCTACCGTGGGGCGACCCGAGGCGCGGCTGGGACTTCGTGTCCACCGGCCACGGAGACGTCCCGTGGGAGGACTGCTTCCGAGTCCTCGGCGCGATCGGCTACGACGGCCCGATCTCGATCGAATGGGAGGACGCCGGGATGGACCGCCTGCGCGGAGCGGCCGAAGCGGTCCGCCACGTCCGCGAACTGAACTTCGACCCGCCCGAGGCATCCTTCGACGCCGCCTTCGCCTCCGACTAGGGCTGTCGCTTTGCCTGTACCTGAGCGGCGATGAAGTGGGCTGCGGCCCTGTCGTTGGCGCGGGCGGCATGGCGACGACGAGATAGTGGGTCGGATGGGGTCGGTTGTCGCGTCTCGGATGGTGCCTGGCTGCGGTCCATTGGCGACGGGAGCGGTCTAAAAAGGGGATTGGTTCGTGTGCCGAGTCGCATTCACCTGTGAGCCCCGGCGGCGGTGCTGCCGCTGGGGTTGCTGACACGCTCGAGGTCCTGGCCCACGAGAAACACAGTGAGTGAAGACGAACGGTAAACGGTGGCAAACCGCATCTATCGCCGCTAGTAATGGGGACGCGGAGACGAATAGCACGAAAGCGATCGTTGAGGGCCGCTCACCGAGGTCGTCCGCGGTCAACAGTCCGACTCCCGCGACAAAGACGACGAGCTCCCCAGCCTTCCATCGCGGCATTCGAAGCACCTGGCGTCAGGGCGTAACCTGAGCGTCCAGTTTGATGGACTTGACGACCAGTCCTCTAACTCCTCAAGTTTCGTATGATCCCAGGCCTATGACTGGGAGTTCTGGTGCGCCTTGGATGTGCTCCGCCGCTCCAACAATTTCGATGACGCCGTCGTCGAGTTTGTCGCTGTCGACGACGATGCTGCCGTGGCTGCCGTCGGCCGTGACCAGCGTCCAGAGGAAATCCTCGGCGGCCTCGGGGGCTAGGACGGCTCGCTTCTTGATCTGCTCGACCAGTTCGATAGCGACCGCGAGACGGTCAGGATTGCCAGTGTGCTCGGCGAAGGCGTCGAAACCTACGAATTCGGCGTACGCCCCGGGGCCGGAGCCTGGGGCGACTTGCGCGATGACCGGCTCGGTTACCGGGGTGGCGAAGTCGCTACCGTCCCAAATCTCGATCTGCTCGATGGGGATGACGAACGCCGCGCTGACGGCTTGGGCGAGCCTGCGGAGGTCGACCGGTTCGATGAAAGTCACCGTGTAGTCATGCATGTCGTCCTCCTCAACGCGCCTGCTCGTACACCCGCCGGGCGCGATCCCAGTCCTGGTCGGTCATGTGGCGGTGAAACCTGGCGATCTTCGGGTCGCGCTCGGCCGCATTGCGGTCGCCGCCATAGGCCAATAGGCCCTTGAACGCAGTGAACTCCAGCTTGTTCATCTCGACCAGCCCTTCGCCCCCGACCGGGTAGACCGTTCCCGACGGGGTCTCGATCCCATAGACACGCCCGTTCACCTCGTACAGATTATTCCCCAGCCAGCGTGAACTACCGTTCTTGATAGCGGCGATGTCGGCATCGGTGTCGACGGTGGGCAGGACGATGGTGTTCTTCTCCTTGGCCGGGCTGTTGAGCTTGATGCTACCGACCAGGTGACGCTTGCCAACCTTGGTCGGAGGCGTCGAGCCGGCCGGGCCCTTGATCGGATCGGGCCCGCCTGACGAAGCGATTCCCGCTGGAGTTCGCCCAGGTGGCTTACGGCCACTTCGGTCGCTACTCGTGGCCGCGGCTTGCCCTTCGCCGAGGAGCAGCCCGATATAGTTCTCCATTTGTTCGTCTCCGGCCGCCAGGAGCGACTGGGCTTCGTGGAGCTTTTCGAGGCCCGATTGCCAGTGACCGATGAGCTCGGCGACAAGGTCGTTGTCTGACCCGATGGTCGTGGCTTGGACTTGCTCTAGCGCCTGCTGTAGTTCTTCGCCTGCAGCCCGAACGGCGCCTTGAATCTGGTGATTCTGGTCGATCAGTGCCCGGAGCTGCGCGATCAGCTCGCTCAACAGCGACAAAGGGGCTCCTCTGGCCGGGGACGGGAGCGATGAGGTTGAGGCTAGCGAAGTCGACTAAGAGCTTGCCACGACGCCGTCGACGCCGACACGCTCGACTTCATCAACTGCTACCAGCTCGACTGTCCCTTCTTCTCCGGCAAACATAGGGGCAAGGCATTCCCTCCAGGCCGTTCGCCGATGCCCGAGGTGCCTGCTGTGGCACTCCGGAGCGAACCGCGGCTCAATCCACGACACCGCTGCGGCCCGGATCTGGCATATCCCGGGTTACACCTCCACGTCCGTGGAGGTGTTCCGGGATTGAGCGACCCAACTTCGACAGCATGCGCGTGCTCTCCACGGACGTGGAGGTGTTCCGCGCCAGTGCGGTGCAGCGCCGTGCGGACGGCTGTGCTCTCCACAGACGTGGAAGTGTTCCGTAGGCCGCCCCAGCGCGACGGGAGCTCCGAGAGCAGTCCGCGTTCGTCGTGCGACGTGCGTTCAAGCACGAGCGGCAGACCGCCGCGCGGGCTGAAGCGTCGGAGGATCTGCCTCGTCGATGGAGCGAAGGTGATCGGTCGTCATTTCGGTTCTCCGTACTCGGCGCGGTCGTGCCGGAGTGGTTGGTCGTCGGCTCGGCGATGGCTCGTCTTGGGGCGCGGCAGGGTGGACCATCGGCCGTAGTTGCCGAAGGCTGCTTCGACGGTGGTCGGGTCGAGGCCGTATCGGGGCAGTTCGTATTCGTGCTGTCGAGCCCGCGCTGGACGGGCCAGGACACGGTGGAGCGCACCGGCGTCGTGGTCGCTCCACTTGGCGCCGATCAGGTCGTATGTATTGCCCCGTGAGGTTGTGTACGCGGGTGGCGGGTGGTTCCCCACGAGTGCGGTGTGGCCGCGGTGGTGGTTATACCAGTGGAGCCGGGCCGGGAGGGCGTCGCGTCGCTCGCGTTCGCACCGGTACGGGCCGGCGTAGGCCCATTCTTCGGTCGGGGTGCGGTGGAAGCGTTCGACTTTCCCGTTGGTCTGGGGCCGGTAAGGCCGGGTCCGCTTGTGCTTGATGCCGTTGTCGGTCAGGATGCGCTCGACGGTGACTCCGATCCGCTCGAAGTGGTCGAGGGCTCGGGCCATGAAGCCGGTGGCCGTCTCCTTGGTTTCGTCGGACAGGTCAATCCACGCCTGAACGGCGTTCCTAAATGGGAGCGTTAGGCACCACACGATTCACCGAATCTGCGCAGGAAATTCAACGCATTATGTTAGAACTGTACAATAGTTTAAGGATTTTTGTACTGGAATGGAACTGTAAGCGAAGATGCGGGCACGACTTTCGTGTCGCTTCGGACTTGCGACGCAGCGTGTCGGGCAAGCTTGCTCAAGAGCCTCTTTGGCGCGATATCGTCGAACTCGTGTTCCCCAATGGAGCGCACTTCGGTCGTTTAGCGTCGCCTGTCCGACGTTTGTCGGCCTATTTGCTGAACAGGCGAGGCAGAGCTAGTCCCCGCGGTCGCTCTCGTCTTGCGCTGCCGTGGCAGGTGTCGCAGGCGCGCCAGGCTCGCCGGAGGCGGAAGCACGCCCATGTGAAGACGATCCATTCGAACTTCTTGCCGGTGCCTCCGCAGGCGCGGCAGCCGAGATATGGCCATCGGTGACGTGAGTAGGCGACGGCGGCGAGCCACAGGGCGATGAGGCCGAGGGAGAGGACGAGTATCTGCGTAGGGGTCATGTCCTGGGTGGTGTCGTAGGGGTGCGGGGTGGCCCGGCCGCTGGTGGGAAACTTCGGCCGGGCCCGCCGTGGACTCACGGTCACAGCGCTCCCTCCTCCCGGACGGTGCCCCTGAATGGGAAGGGAGGAGTTGTGCCCCGGTCTCGCCGTGGATCAGAGCGAGACCGGGAGTTTTGCCCCGGCCTCGCCCACCCGAGGCCGGGTATCCGGCCGCCGGACTCCTGGGGAGATCCGGCGGGCGGAACGAGGGCCGCCGTTCAGTGAACTCGGCTGGTGGCGGCCCGTGGGGGAGGGTCAGCTTTCCGGGGCGGGTAGGGCAACGGGCCCACGACGTCTCCCCAACGCTCGCTCTGTCGCTCTAGCGCCCGCTGTCGGTACCAGGAGAGTGGTCGTCGGGGGTAGTCCGCTGGAGGGTCCGCGTCCCACTCGGGGCGCTGCCGTGATTCAAGGACTTGCAGGACTTGTGCCGGGCTCATGTCGATTCCGCCGGCAGGTCGGACAAGAACGCGTCGAGGGTGTGGCGAAGCTCCGCCTTGTCCTCGTCGCCGACCAGCGCCCCATTGCAGGTGAATACGCCGGTTTCGAGCACTGCGAGGGTGGGTTCGGGGACGCTGTGGTCGCGCAGGTGCACGAGTTCGGTCCCTTTCTCCGGATGGGTGTGGACGGTGACAGTGATGCTTCTGCCGCGCCAGTTGAGGTTGCCTAGATGCATGGCGCAACTCCGGAACAGCTTGACGATTCCTCTGAAGGCGCGCTGAAATGTGTCCGCCACAATGCGCGAGCGTGCAAGATGACGTCGACGCCGACGGTCGTCCAGACCGGTTCCTTCGGCCTTCCGAAGTCGGTGCGCAAGGCACCGTCTCGATAGCTGATGGAGGCCACCAGGCCGGTCTGGCCAGCGATGGTCGCGGTGACGTGCACCCGCTGGTTGCCTTGATCGCATTTCAGTCGGAAGACGGTGCGCCCGCGACGGAATCGCCGGGCTATGGCCGCTCGTAGGATGCCGTTGGCGATGCGGCCCCGCTTTCGCGGTGTGCTGTTCGCAGACTCGGTGGACGGCATGTTGCCGGCCCTGCTTTCGCGTGGGCCTGGCTGTGTGCCGTTGGCGGCTCGTAGGCTTGGACATGCCATTGCAGAAGACTCCGTCTCTTCTGTTCGGTGGGCGGGCGTCTCGGTTTGCGGCGAGGCGCCCGCGCGATGGTCATGGCCCTCGATCAGGCCGTGTGCCGGTTCGTGGGCCGGCGGTGACTGACAGCTAACCCGCAACGCTCAAGTGTCGGCAAGCGATAGCGACACGTACTGACAATCCGCTGACATTCCGACCGTTCGCCGGTCCCAGGCGTCTTGATACCGGTCGTTATGCTCTTGCAGTGCAGGAAGTTGAAGTGAAGTACCAGGTCAAGGACGGCGATGCAGCGTTCACAGCGGACACTCTGGCTGCCATGGGGGTTGCGTGGAGCGGCGAAGTGGAGCAGGACGATCAGGCGTATGCCGAGCCGGGGTGGGACTATGGCCAGTCGAAGGTCGGAGCCCGGTTCGCCAGACTCCGCACCCAGGAGGGCCGTCACGTGTTCACGCTGAAGGTCGTCAAGGACAACGAGATGGCCTGCCTCGAGTACGAGACAGGCATTGAAGACCGTGAACAGATGGATGCGGCCTTGCGGTCGATGGGCTACCGGCCGACCGTGCGGATTCGCAAGCGACGCCGCCGTGGCCGGTGGGGCGAACTCGAGCTGTGTCTGGACAAGGTGGACCGGCTCGGTGTGTTCCTCGAGGCCGAGCTTTTGGTGGACGACCAACGGGACGGCGTCGAAGCTCAGGCATCGCTCGATAAGCAGATCAGCCGCCTCGGTGTTCCCCTGGAGCGCGTGACTGACACCTATGATTCGCTGCTGCGCGCGGAGGCCGAGCGCCACTAGAACAGCGTCGGTGCCTCCGGCTCCTCCAGAGAGGTGACGTCCAAACGCTTGGCGTCGACGTTGAACGTGACTTCGAGTGCGGCGTGGTCGGTCAGTTGCAGCTCTCGCGTCTCATGCAGGTACCGGCATCGCTCCTTAGCCTTAATGAGCGCGGCACCGGCATGGACGTAGTCGTAGCGGTATCCCGAGCCGGTGCGTCCGATCCAGGAATGATCGCGTTCGTCCAGGGCGGCGGTGTCGGCCAGGCGCATGTCGCCGAGCGATTCGAGGACGGCGTATTCGAAGTCCAGGAACCCTTGGTATCGGGGCTGGTGGTCGCGGGCGAGGACGTTGTAGTCGCCGCCAAGGAGTAGGCGTGCCCGGTCCTCGGTGGCGAGCGCGTTGATCGAACTGAGCAGGGAGGCCAGGAACTGGCGCTTCTTGTCGACCTTGACGGCCGAGGCGTCGCGACTGGGCACGTACACGCTGGCAAGGATCGCCGGTGGGTCGGTGGCCACGCCACAGAGGGCCAGTCGGTGCGGCAGGTTGGCCTCGAGTCGCGGCACTGGCGTTTCGCTCGGCGCGAGGCGCGTCAGGAGTGCGGCACCGCGGTCCCCGGCCGGATCAGGTTGCGCGATGACGCGCCAGCCGGCGCGCCGGTATCGGTTGAGGATCAGGGCGGTTCCTGGACCGTTGCTGGTCTCGGTCAGCAAGATCGCGTCGTCGTCGCGGTCGGCGAGCCAGGCGGCGAGGCGTTCGGCCCGGTCAGCAGCGGCCGCGCCGATGTTGACTGTGAGCACGGTGATCACTGCATGGCCTCCTGACGGTCTTCGATGGCGACGACGACTTGCGCGGCCACCGCCGCCGGGTTCGCGCCGCGGCAGTCTATCCGTACTTGGTGCCATTGCTGGCGGTCGAGCGCGGTGAACGCCTCTCGATAGAGGCCAAGCTCCGCGGCCGGGCCCCCGGTCTCCTCGAGACGTGAGAGCCGCAGCCGCGTGGCAAGTCGCTCGGCGATGATCGCGGGATCGTGCTCCAGATACACGCACAGGTCAGGCTGGAGCACGAACTGGTTATAGGTCAGGATCTCATCGACCTCGACGCCGTCGATGCGCTGCAGCACCAGCGATGAGGGCAAGTAGCGGTCGCAGATGACGTCGAGGCCGGCATCGAGGTGGGGAACGATCTCGTGTTCGATGTGATGGGCCCGGTCGGCGGCCAGGGCCAGTGCCATCGCACGCCCACCAAAAGCGTCCTCGGCCCCGCGCAGGAGCCGCCCGAGGGAACTGTTGGTCGGCTCGGTCGTGATGTGGACTGGACGGGCTCGGCCTTGAAGCTGCTGGGCCACCAGGGCGGCGGTGGTGGTCTTGCCGACGCCGTTGGGGCCTTCGATGACTATGAACCGACCACTCATCGGATCACCTGCAGCGGCAGCACCGTCTTGCCCTCGGCGCCGGGGCCTGGCGTCACCGGGCACTGCTCGAGGTCGACCTCACCGATGCGGCCGCCATTGGTGACCACCGCCGCCGGGCAGCCCTTGCCGCAGGCGCCGTTCATCGAGCATGATCGGCACGTGCTGTTGGCGCCGACGGTGTAGCGGGCGTGGAAGTCGTAGTCGTCGAGCGGGGCGGCGACGTGCTCCTGCAGGATGTTACCGACCAGGAATTCACCGTCGTCGTGCTGGGAGGCAGGAGTGCGTGCGGCGAAGACCAGGTAGGGGCAGACTGCGGTCAGACCGTCGGCGAAGACGTAGATGAGCTTGCCGGCGTCGCACCCGCCGAGTGGGAGATCGTCGTTGGGAAAGCGGATGCGAACGATCTCGAGGTCGGGAGTATCGAACCGTTCGGTCACTTCGCGGATGGCGCGCATCCGTTCGGCGTCGGCGGCGAGCTTGCCCTTGGACTTCACGCCGCGGCCGAAACTCGACAGCGGATTCATCAGCACGTACTTCGCACCCAGCTCCGCGGCGAAGGCACACAGATCTGCGAACTCGCCCGGTTCGGTGAACATGTTGGGCGTCGACAGCAGCCCCTGCAAAAGTCCGGCTTCGGCGAAGGCGCGGGTAGTGGCGACCGTGGTGGCGAACGAGTCCTTGTTCCCCCGGAACCGGCCGTGGGACTCGCGCCGGAACCCGTCGAATGAGACATTGATGTGGACATCACCGAGTCCGGCCAGCTCCTGAATGTCCTCGGCAATGGCCTGGGTGGCATTGGTGCAGATGCCGAGCGGGAGACCGGCGCCGGTGACGGCTCGGCAGATGGCCAGGAAGTCCGGGTGCGACCAGGGCTCGCCGCCGGTCAGCGTCAGCCGCTGCACCCGAGCGGTCTTGAGCCGGGGGATGACCTTGCCGACGATGTCATCGAGCGCCATATGGTCGCCCCAGTCGCCGCTACTGACGAAGCAGTGAGCGCAGTGGAGATTGCACCGTTCTGTGATCTGCACGAGCGCCTTGCGGCCGTCGCCCTCGATCGAAGTGCGGAAGTAGCATGACGAAGCCTGAGTATCGACGATCAGTGAGCGTTTCACTGGTCCTCCCAACGAGTTTGCCGTCTGGCACGGCGAGGGTGTCAGCGGTATGGTGACTGTGACGACACCGACACCCAGCGGTCAGGGAGCGGTGACAAACCCAGCACAACCTGCTGACTTGCATGTCGGCAAGGAATGCGGACAAGGACTGACAATTCACTGTCAACTCGTTGGGGGCTATACATGACGGTGTTGACTCCGCAGAAGCTCGCGGAGATGAAGCAAGCACTCGGCTCCCAGCTCGCGCACTTTCGTCGCGCCAAGGGGCCGCACTACACCCAAGAAAAGTTCGCCGACGACGTAATCGGTTACACCCGCTCCAGCATCGCCAACACCGAGCGAGGCAAGCAGGTTCCTCCCAGAAGCTTCTGGGAGACCGTAGACCAGTTGCTCGAAGCCGGTGGTGAACTGCTCGACACCTATGACGAACTCCAAGCGCAACATCGTGCCTACCAGCGCCAACAAGCCGTCAACCGGCGAAAGACCCCCGCTGACCTCGCCGCATGGGACCCGAATTACGAGCGCAAAGCCGAATCCACCCCCACGACGGGCATTGTGCAGCCGAGTGCCGCGCAGACTATCAAGCTCAATCTTCCAATGGGCGCTCGTGACCACGCCGCAGCACTGGCAATGAGGGACATCCCGCCAGTCCTGGTCGAGCAACTCGAAGCCGAAGCCCAACGCCACGCCTACAACTACGCCACCACAGCTCCCCTGGTCTTGCTGCGATCGCTGGAGAACAGCCGGCAGCTAGCCTGCAGAGCCCTTGAGAATTCAAGCCGCCCAGCGACCACCAGCCGCCTACTCCGTGTCGCCGCGCAAAGCTGCGGTCTCGCGGCTACCACGGCATTCGACCTCGGGCTTACAGAAGCAGCAGTGGAGTACTCGCAGGCAGCGTACGTGTATGCCGACTTCTCCGGCCAACCGGAGCATCGAGAATGGGTCCGCAGCGTCCAGGCAACCCTGTCCTTCTGGGACAACGATCCGCAGTCCGGGCTCGAATACGCCCTGGACGGCCTCCGTACCGCCACCGGCCACACCGCCGCGCGCCTTCACGCGATCGCCGCGCGGGCTCGATCACTCATGGGAGAGAAGGACAACGCGATCCGGTCCCTCGACCGCGCACATGAGACCATCGAGGAAGACGGAACATCGCTCCCCGGCGAGCTCGACTTCAGCCGCTCCCGTCTGGCCCTGTGCAGTGCCGCTGTCTATGTCGCGATCGGCGACGGTCGAAGCGCCGCCGAGCACGCGACCTTCGCGCTCCGCTTCTACGAGGAGACGCCACGATCTGAACGCCGTTTCGCCGTCGCCTACGGCGCCCGCATGGAGCTGGCCGCAGCGCATATCATCGACGGCGATGCCGAAGCCGTCCCCGACGTCCTCGCCCCAGCGCTGTCGGTGCCGCCCGAGCTGAGGACATCAAGGCTCACACGACGGTTGAGCACCATCCGTTGCCGACTCGACACCCCAGAATTGCAGAATGCGCGCGAAGTCAGGGAAGTGCGCGCCCAGATCGAAGACTTCCGACTTCGGTCGCTGCCCGCTCGAGTGGGCGATCTCAATACGAGTCCTTAATCAGGACCAGCGTTCAAACCGTCAAGGAGCTGCTGTTCGACCTCGGCGCTCAGGCCGTGCTTCGCCGCGCGCGGGTCCTCATACGGCCGGCCGCCGTTGTGCAGCCATCGCCAGGTGTCGGTAACCGTCTCCTCCAGGGGGCGGCACCGGAGGCCATGCCGCAACGCAAGGCTGGTGTCCACGTTCCATGTCCCGGGCGCTGTGCGCCATAGGGGGAGTTGGGTCCACTGCCGGATACCAGCCTTGTCGAGGTCGTCGTCGGGGATCCATTCCGGCGTGGCATTGGAGCCGGTGGCGGCGATGCAGGCTCTGATCAGGCCGCCGAAGGTGTCGCGCCCGATCGGCGCCGCGATATTGAACGTCCCCGCGCCTTCGTCGGCCACCTGGTCCCATACGAACGCCGCGACGTCACGGACGTCGATAGGCTGAATTCGCCGCTCTGGGGCCCCCGGGGCCACGAATCTTCCGCCTGATGCGATGCGCTTCAGCCACCAGGTCAGGCGGGAACTGTATTCATGCGGGCCGAGGATCACGCTCGGCCGCACGATAATCAGATTGCGTTCACCCACCTCCCGGCGGGCCGCGCTCTCCGCTCCGGCCTTCAGCGGACCATAAACCCCCGCGCCCCAGCTCCACCCGTCAGGAGCGGCGTCGGGATCCCCGTCGTGCAGTGGTGAGCGCTCATCCACCGAGTACGCCGGCCAGTCTCGGTAGGCGCTGACCGTCGATACGAATACGTACCGATCGCTCACGGGCCCCAACACGCGGGCGGCGTCGCGGACCTGTGCGGGAATCACACCGGCTACATCGACTACCACATCCCATGGTCCCAGGCGGGCCAAGCGGTCGAGATCTTCCCGGCGCGTCCGGTCGCCCCGTACAGGGCGCACACCCGGCACATCCTCACCCGAGACGCCTCGGTTGAACGCAGCGACCTCCCAGCCCCGGCCGACAGCCAGGTCAACGAGCGCCTTACCAAGAAACCGGGTACCGCCGAGGACAAGAACACGCACAGGCTTATTGTGCTCCTCGCCTCGGCGATATTTATATCGGCACTGTTTCTCCGACGGCTGACCACCGATATCGTCTCGGTTTTCTAGCTCGCGCGCCGAGCTACCTCGGCGGTCCAGCCGAGGTAAGCCGGGTTGCCGGCAACCCGCTTCCTGCGAGTCTGTGGTGGTGACGATCTGGGCGTACTGGTAGTTGGTCCTCGGGAGCGTCCGCCGCTCGCCTCACTCTGCGCAGTGAACCTAAATGGAGACCCCCAACGACACAACGTGATCCAGGCAAGCCGCGAAGGAAATCGGCTGTCCTCGATGCCGAGGCATGATCACCCCAGACACTCAGTGAGTGAGGCTCGATGCACTATTACGGCGGCAGAAGTTTGTTTGATGACGGACAGTAGTCGTGGCGGCGGGTGTAGTGGGATCGGCGGGCTTGTTCGTTGTGGTCGGATATCCATTCTGTCCAGTGGTCGTGGAAGTCCTGGTCGTGGCGGGCTCGGGTGATCTCGCCGTAGAGGCGGGCCAGGCCGGTCAGGGTCATGCGGGATCCGGCGGTGCGGGCTCGCTGGTGGCCGATGGCGTTGGCGGTCGCGGCCAGCAGGGCCAGGGTGATCCAGCGGCGCACGGAGGTCCAGGTGTGCATCTGGTGCTGGTCGAGTCCGAAGCGGCCCTTTGTGTCCTGGAATGTGGTCTCGATCGGCCAGCGGAGCCCGGCGATGCGGATCAGCCGGGCCAGGTTCGTGCCGCCATCGGGCAGATAAGTCAGGTAGTAGGCGTATGCGTTCGTGCGGCGGTTCCATCGCATCAGCAGGCCGCGTGTGCCCTCGCAGTCGGTCGAGTCGAGCGCGAGGTAGCCCCAGGCGTAGACGCGTTGGCCCCGCGATCCGGCTCCTGCGCTCCGGTCTGACCAGTTCCGGGTGGGGATGGCCTCGGCCAGGGTGTCGACACGTTCGGCCGGCAACGCTTGGTCGGGTCTGACCTGCTTGTCCTTGCCGACCTCGAGTACATAGGCGATACCGAGCGCTTCGGATCGAAAGCGCAGCGGACCGCTGCGGCCGTAGACGGCGTCGCCGGCCGGGGCGGTCGGGACCTGACCGGTCTCGATGCGGCGGTCCAGGATCTTCCCGGCCTGCTCAATCTTGGTGGCGACGGTGACCGAGTCGGGGACCCCGGCCCGCTCGAGTCGATCGGGATCGTCCGTCCACGAGGCCGGCAAGTAGAGCTCGAAGTCGACCAGCAGTCGCCGACCCGGCGTGGCCCAGGCGGCGAAGACTGTCACCTGCGTGTTCTCGGTTCTGCCGGCGGTGCTGGTGTACTGGCGCTGGACCCCCACCGTGTCCTGGCCTTTCTTGAGGTCTCCGGTCTCGTCGAAGACGAGGACACGCTGGGGGCGTCGGCGATCTGCTCCCAGGCGGCCTCGGCGACGTGTTCGCCGATCCCGCCCTCGTCCCAGGCGCCGTCGGCGAAGAAGTGTTGGAGCCGCCTCGGGTCGCCGTGTCCGGCGTTCTTGGCGATGGTCCAGCAGTTCTTCTCAGGAAGGTCGGCCTGGAGTCCGGCCACGGCGTCGGCAGCCAAGCGCCGGGACTCGATGGGAGCGAATCGGTCAGCGCACGCACCCGGCAGCTCGGCGGTCGCTTCGCGGACTATGCTCACAGCGGCGGCTGCCGTCGTTCGTTTTTCTTGCGTCACAACGAGAAGCATGGACCGGCAGTCGCGTTCATCATCGGTCGGAGCCCCTGCGTCCCAACAGATCAGATCACCCAGCGTCCCTCACCGACGATCACACAGCAAACTTCCGCCGCCGTACTAAAGGATGTCCCGTAATTTGTTGTGGTCCAACGGTTTAGGATGTCCGGGTGGGTGTGGTGTCGGCGTCTGAGGAGCGCTGGATCGAGCCGTTCTCGGGGCTGCGTCCCCGGGTGTTCGCCAAGCTGGTGCGCCAGGTCGCGCGCGAAGGCGCGGACGCGCCGCGTCGGGGCCGGCCCTGGAGCCTGCCGCTGGCCGATCGAGTCCTGCTGGTGGCCGCGTACTGGCGGACCAACCTCACGTTGCGCCAGCTCGCGCCCCTGTTCGGCGTTTCGAAGTCGGCGGCCGACCGCATCATCGACGACCTGGGACCGAAGCTGGCCCTGCGCCCGCGCAAGCGGTTCGCGCCCGGCACCGTGCTGATCGTCGACGGCACTCTGGTGCCCACCCGGGACCGGTCGGTCAGCGCGCCGTCCAAAAACTATCGATACTCGACCAACCACCAGGTCGTCATCGACGCCGACACCCAGCTCGTGGTGGCCCTGGGTACACCGCTGCCGGGGAACCGGAACGACTGCAAAGCCTTCGGCGAGTCCGGGGCCGAGCACGCCTGCCGCAACCACGACGTCATCGGCGATGGTGGCTATATCGCCACCAGTGCGATCATCCCGCACCGCCGCCGGCCCGGCGAGGACCTGCCGGATTGGAAGGAGGCGCACAACGCCTCACACCGGCAGGTCAGGGCCCGCGTCGAACACGCCTTCGCGCGGATGAAGACCTGGAAGATTCTCCGAGACTGCCGCCTCCAAGGCGAAGGCGTCGCGATCGCGATGAGCGGCATCGCCCGCCTCCACAATCTCGCTCGCACCGCCTGACTCGAACTGAACCGCGAACACCACCGCGATCAGCGACCCTCACAACCAATAACGGGACAGCCCTTAGGCTTGGGCGAGGAAATATCTTCGGATTGCCATCCAGCCGCAGAGATCCCGATTTGAATCAGTTCGGTTGAGGCCGGGGGTCAGGTCGCGTCCGCGACCGGGCGGTCGACGAGCATCTCACGGACCCTGTCGCGGTGTGCCGCCCAGCGGTCTCCGGTCGGAAGTGCCCCGGGTGTCGCATGCGCGAGCTGCATATGTCCGAGATACGCCGCGACGGCCGTCACGGCGGAACTGTAGGCCGTGTCCTCGCTCATGCCGGTCGCGCGATACAGCGACGCGACGTAGTCGATCCGGCGCCGGGTCACGCGCGCGACGGTGTCGCCCACGACAGGATCCTGCACGGCGGCGAACAGCGCCACCTCGAGCGGATCGACCCGGTGATCGAGGACGGCGGCGAGCAACTCGTTGAGGCGCTGGGCCGGACTCTCGATGCGTTGCATCGCGTCGATCACCGCGTCGGTCTGCTCCTGCTCCCATCGGCCCATCGCGGCCTCGACGAGCGCCTGCCGGTTTGCGAAGTGCCAGTAGAAGCTGCCCTTCGTCGCCCCGAGTTCCCTCGCGAGCCGCTCGACGGCGACGGCTTCGAGACCGCCGGATTCGACGGCGCGCAGCGCGGCCGCCGCCCAGTCTTCCGCCCGCAGACGGGCCTTTCCATGTTGCCGAACCACCGCCATACGGTATCGTATGGACGTGGCCGTGCGGTCGCGTATGGAAACTGCTGAGGTGCGGGATGATCCACAACGTCCATGTCCGCGAGATCGACGCTCCCGTCGACTCCGTGGCCGTGCTCTTGTCCGGGCTCGGCGGGCACGACGACCGCCTGTGGCCCGCGCCCGCGTGGACCCCGATGAGGCTCGACCGCCCGCTCGGGGTCGGCGCCTCCGGCGGGCACGGCTCGATCCGCTACCGCGTCACCGAGTACGAACCCGGCCGCCGCGTGCGCTTCACGTTCGACCCGGCCTGTGGTCTCGACGGGAACCATGAGCTCACCGTCACCCCCTCGGGCGAGGGCACGAGGGTCGAGCACGTGTTGGCCTGCCGCACGCGCGGCCTCATGCGGCTCGTGCAACCACTCTTGATCCGCGGGCACGACGCCGTCCTCGAGGACCTGCTCGACAACGCGGAACGCGAGGCCACCGGCACCGTCCGCGATCCAGCCCGATGGTCACCCCTGACCCGGCTGATGCAGCGCGCGGAGGCGGCACGTCCCCGCGAGGCCCCGATCCCGGCGGGCGCGAACCTGGCCCACCGGACGATCTCCCGGTACGGCGGCAGGGATCGAACCGACCTGGTCGACGCCTACGCCGTTCCCCACCACCGGCGCCTCCCCGACGACCCGCAGGCCTGGGCCGAAGCGGTCTTCAATCGGCCTCCCCGCTGGGTCGGCGCGCTCCTGGCTCTGCGGCAGGCGCTCGTCGGCCTCATCGGCATCGAGCGCGACGACGGATCCGCCTTCACGACGTTGGAGCGCACGGATGACGAAGTACTGCTCGGCACCGACGCCGACCACCTTGATTTCCGCGTGTCGGTGCACGTCACCGAGGACGCGGTCACCGTCACATCGATCGCGCGCGCGAAGCGGCGCCGAGGCCGCCTCTACCTGGTGCCGGTCGGCCTGCTGCATCCGATAGTCGTCCGGTCCATGCTCGCGCGCGCCCACCGGGTTTTCGTCTCCGAAGCTGTCGTCCGAGAGCGAGCCCTTTGACCTCGTTAGTAGTGCTCGATGATCTGCGATGCCAGTTCCTTGATCCGCGCGCGGGCCTCGGGCGGGTCGAGGCCGGTCACCGTGTCCGCGGGCATCAGCAGTTGCCGTACGTCTTCAAGATTGCGAGCACGCAGCGTCGCCGGTACATGTCAATCCTTAGTGGGCTCACTTAGCAAGAATCGGCTCCCGTAGACGATCCGGAGGCGCACCCCGCGCCGCAGGTTGCCGATGAACTCGGCGGGCGGCGTACCTCCGCACTCGCGGCCGAACCAGGGCCGATTGTCGCTGACGACCAGGTCGCCGAGGGGCAGCAGATCCTCCGCCGGGCGCGCGCTGGCGACCTTGTGCAGTGCGCGGCTACTGGTCTCCTCGATCCCGAGGCGCTGCCGCTGCTTGGCATCGAGCCCGGTCATCGCCAAATGGTCGCGATCGCCCGGTGTCGGGCGTGTTACGTCGAGCGAGTAGCCGGGTAGCAGGAAGACACCGCCGGAGCGGCCGCGGCGGGTCAGCAGCGTAAAGCCCGCATCCTGCAGCCAGCGCAGGTCCCGCAGGACTGCCCGGACCGAGGTTCCGGTCTCCTTGGCGATCGCGGCGACGGTGGTCTCCGGCCGAGACTGCAGCGCAAGGAGGAGCGAGAAGAACCTGTCGGGAGTCACAGTGAGCCTTTCCCGGCATGGCTTCTGTGACTGTCGGTGATGAGATACCTCGAGGTGCGACAAAGCGCTCTGGTGAGCAATGGAGTACCACACAACGTTGTTGCGCCAGAAGGGCTTCGCTTGTCCACCAGTGCCACATATCGCTGCGTCCTGCCGGTCGACCGGAGGTCGTCACCTGGTTCGCAGCGCGCCTTGCACCACCCGAGGCCCGAAGACCGACCCCGGACACCCTCCTACCCCGCCATCGCCGCCGAACCACCCGGGCCATCCACACACCCGGCCCCTGCCCACGGCGATGGCTTTCGAACCGGCTCAATCCAGCTTCGGGATCGCGGTCTCGATGAGCTTTCGCACGTTGCCGAGGTTCTCCTCGAACACCGCGAACACCGCCTCCTGCGTCACCGGCTCAACCCCAGGGTCCTCCTTGAGCCCCGCATCATAGTCGGTGACCAGCGCGATCCCCGCGAACGGAATCCCGGCCTCCATCGCCAGCGCCGCCTCCGGCGCCTGCGTCATGTTCACCACGTGCCAGCCGGCCGCGCGGTGCCACTCCGACTCAGCCCGGCTGGAGAACCTCGGCCCGTTGATCACCACGACCGTCCCGCCGTCGCGTGCCACCACGTCGACCTCCTCGGCCGCCTCCAGCACGATCTGACGCAGCCGCGGATCGTACGGCTCGGCGAACGGCACATGGACCGGCCCGTCCTCGAACCGGTCGTGGAACGTCGACGCCCGGCCCCAGGTGCGGTCGACGATCTGGTCGCACACTACGAACTGCCCCGGCTCGATCTCCGGCCGCAGCGAACCGGCCGCGAACGGGGAGATCAACCACCTCACTCCCAGCAGCCGCATCGCCTCCACATTGGCCCGGTAGTTCACCCGGTGCGGCGGGTACCGGTGGTCGACCCCGTGGCGCGGCAGGAACGCCACGCGCACCGACCGCTCCTCTTCCTCTTCCTCGAACGTCGCTATCGTCACCGGCGCACTCGGCGCGCCCCAATGCGTCTCGATATCGAACGTCTCGGTGGCCTCGGCCAGCTCGTAGAAACCCGTGCCGCCGAACACGCCCACATCGGCCCACGGCTCCATCTGGTCGTTCACGTCCTGCTCCTCATCATCGATGCCTCGCGGCGTCCCGGGCCCTGGCCAGCTGGGCCCGCATGTCCTTGACCGCCCGCAACGTCCCGGCGACCGTCCCGGTCACCTTGCTCTTCCCGACCCTGGGCCGATAGGGGACCGGCAGCTCGGCTATCCGCCAGCCGTCCTGCCCGGCGCGCAGCACCATCTCCAGCGGCCAGCCCGAACGGCGGTCGGTCACGCCGAGCTCCAGCAGCGCCTCGCGGCGGACCGCCCGCATCGGACCGATGTCGCTGACGCGGGCCCCGCACAGGCGGCGCACCTGCCGCGCCAGGTAACGGTTGGCGGCCCGGCCGTGCAGTGGCAGCGCGCCGGCCTCGGCCCGCCGCGCACCCAGCACCAGATCGGCCTCGCCGCGCATCACCGGCCCGCACACCGACGGCAGGTCCGCCGGATCGAGCGACGCGTCGCAGTCCATGAAGCACACCACCGGCGCGCTCGAGGCCGCCAGCCCGGCGTAGCAGGCCGCACCGAAACCGCGCCGGGACTCCGACACCACCTCGGCGCCGAGCGCCGCGGCCACTTCGGCCGAGCCGTCGGTCGAGCCGTTGTCGACCACGATCGGCCGATATCCCTCCGGCATCCGCTCCAGCACCCACGGGATCGCCTCCCGCTCATCGAGCACCGGCAGCACCACGTCCACCCGCGACGCCCTCGAGCCGAGCACCTCCTCGGTGATCCGCGCCGTCCTCGATCCCGAAGCGAGCGCCGCGATCGCCAGCGCGTCCTCCGGCTCGTCGAGATCGCGAAGCACCGGCAGCTCTGCGACCGTCAAACCCATGGCGTGCAGCCGCTTCTGCTGCAGCAACCCCGTGTCGCTCCGGCTCATCGGCACGCCGGCGAACGCCTCGGGACGGGCCCCGGCGAACCCGATCGCCCACCAGCCGCCGTCCTCGGCCAGCCCGAGCGCGGCCTCGTACCCGCCGCCCGCCACCGTCTCCAGGCAGTCGTCGAGCAGCTCGGGCGTCACCTGTGGTGTGTCCATGCCGATCTGCAGCCCCGGCCCGTCCACGTGCGCCCAGGCGGCCGCGAGCCGCTCATTGAACGAACCCTCGACCTGGCCGACGACTTCGAAGCCCTCCGGCAGCCACGGCCCCGGCTCACCGTCCAATACCAGCAGTTTCCGGTCAGCCCCGCACGCGGCGACCGCCTCGAGCGTGTCGGCCAGCGCCGCCTCGGCGACCCGCGCGGCATCCACAGCGGACATCGCCGAAGTCAGGCGCGTCTTCGACCGCCCGGGAACCGGCGACTTGGCCACGACGAGGAGACAGGTCGGCTGCATGGGTCCGATGCTACGGTTCGCCCGAGCGTCCCGGGCCGGGAAAACCTTACGGTATGCGAAAGTTCCGGCCCATCAGCAGACGGAGCGGCCCGTGATCGGTCAAGGTATTCCCATGAGCATCGACGTCGAACCGCGCGTGCTGGTCGTCGACGACGACCCGGCGCTGGCCGACGTCGTCGCCCGCTACCTGCGCCGCGAAGGCTACGAGGTCGACTACGCCTCCGACGGCGCCAGCGGCCTCCGCCGCGCCCTGTCCACCCGCCCCGACCTCGTCGTCCTCGACTTGATGATGCCCGGCATGGACGGCTTCGAGGTCTGCCGGCGGCTGCGGCAGGCCACCGCCGTACCCGTGGTCATGCTGACCGCCCTCGGCGAGGAGAACGACCGGATCTCCGGACTCGACCTCGGCGCCGACGACTACGTCACCAAACCGTTCTCACCGCGCGAACTGGCCGCCCGGGTCCGCGCCGTCCTGCGCCGCTCGGCCAACGGCTCGTCACCGGCGTCGCTGACCGGCGGCGGCATCGAAGTCGACACCCGCGCCCACGAGGCCCGCCGCGACGGCGAACTGCTCGCCCTCACCGGCAAGGAATTCGACCTCCTCGCCTGCTTCCTCGCCCACCAAGGCCGCGCGTTCCGCCGCGAGGAGCTGCTCGAGAAGGTCTGGGGCTGGCGCATCGGCGACACCTCCACGGTCACCGTCCACGTCCGCCGCCTGCGCGAGAAGATCGAAGACGACGCCTCCGCGCCGCGGCACCTCAAGACGGTGCGCGGCATCGGCTACCGGTGGGAGGCCTGATGCGGCGCTACATCGGCTCGGCGCTGTTCCTGATCGTCGCGATCCTCGGGGCCGGAGCGATCGCGGTCGCCTTCGACTTCCCGGCCGCCGACGTCGTCGCCCTCATCACCATCGCCTCGGTCGCCTCGGCCGTCGCCAGTCTCATCGGCGGTGTCGTCCTGCGGCTCCTGCGCAGCCGCCCCGCCCGCGTCCAGACGCTCATCGCCGCCCTCTCCTCGGTCCTGGTCGCCGCCACCGGCGTGGTGACCGCCGCGCTGGCCATGTTCATCTCCGCCCACGACCTGGTCGTCCTGTTCATCGTCCTGACCGTCGCCACCGGCGTCGCCCTCGGCGCGGCCTGGCAGCTCGGCGACGACATCGGCGCCGGCGCCCGGCAGGTCGGCGACTTCGCCCGCACCATCGTCGGCCGCGACGGCCGCATCAGCGTCGAAGCCGCCCCGCATGTGACCGGGCCCGGCGAGTTCGCGGCCCTCGCCGCCGAACTCGAAGACGTCTCGCGGCGCCTCGAGGAATCCCAGCGGCGCGAACGCGCCCTCGAAGCCTCGCGGCGCGAACTGATCAGCTGGGTCTCCCACGACCTGCGCGCCCCGCTGGCGACGATCCGCGCCATGGCCGAGGCCCTCGACGACGACGTGGTCGACGACGACGCGACCGTCAAGCGCTACCACTCCCAGATCCGCACCGACGCCGAACGGCTCACCGCCCTGGTCGACGACCTGTTCGAACTCTCCCGCATCCACTCCGGATCCCTGCGCCTGGGCAGCGAGAAGGTCCACTTGTGCGACGCGCTCGCCGACTGCCTCGCCGGCGCCGGCGTGGCCGCCGAAGTCAAGGGCGTCGCCCTCGTCGAACGCATCGACGCGACCCCGCCGGCCGAGGTGTCGGCGCGCGAATTCTGCCGCGCCCTGGACAATCTGCTCGACAACGCCATCCGCCACACCCCCGCCGGAGGGACCGTCGCCGTCGCGACCGCCGCGGAAGCCGAAGCGGCGGTCGTGCACGTCGCCGACCAGTGCGGCGGCATCCCCGACGCCGACCTGCCGCGCGTGTTCGACATCGCCTTCCGCGGCGACGAGGCCAGGCGGCGCGACGAGCGCGGCGGCGGACTCGGCCTGGCCATCACCCGCGGCCTCATCGAAGCCCACGACGGGACCGTCTGGGCCGCCAACAACGGCGACGGTTGCCGCTTCACCGTCCGGATCCCCGCCGGAGGGAGCCGGTGACCGCACGGCGTCCGGCGGTCCGCACCGCCACGGTCCTGGCCGCGTGGGCGGCCTTCCTCGCCGTCGCCTGGCTGCTCGGCCAGTACAAGGACGCGATCACCGAGCGGAGCCTGAAACTGCCGGCGGTGCCGCTGTTCGGGCACTGGGACTGGAGCCTCGGCCCCCGCCTGCTCGCACCGATCGCGGTGGGCGCGTTGATCGTCGCCGTCCTGCCGGCGATCGCCGCGCACCGGCGGTGGCGCTGGGTCGTAGCGGCGACGGCGCTGTCGGGCGTCGCCTTCAGCCTCGCGCTGGCCGTCGCGCACTCGCATCCGGGAACCTGGGAGAGCCTCAACCACTCCTATGCGCGCCACATCGGGTTCATCGGCGACGCCGGAGGGGTCGGCCCGTTCCTGGAGACCTACACCGGGCTGCAGCTCCAAGGGGCCTTCCCGGTCCACATGCAGTCGCATCCGCCGGGCCTGGTCCTGTTCTTCTGGGCCGCAGCGCAGCTGGGCCTGTACGGAACCTGGTTCGAGAACGGCGTCATCATGGTCGCCGCGGCCTCCTCGATCGTCGCGGCGCTCGCGATCGGACGCGACGTGGCCGGGGAGCGGCAGGCCCGCCGCGCCGCCCCGTTCCTGGTGGTCGCCCCGGCCGCGTTCTGGCACACCAACGCCGACATCATCTTCGGCGGCGTCACGCTCGCGGCCGTCGCCTGCCTGGTCCTCGCCACGAACCGGACCGGGGCCTGCGCGGCCCTGCTCACCGTCGCGGGCGGCCTGCTGGCGGGGGCCGCGATGATGCTGTCGTTCTCCAGCGTGCTGCTGGCGATCCCGGTGCTCGTGATCGCGATCCTGCGTCGCCGCTGGCAGGTCCTGGCCGGAGGCGGCGCCGTCGCGCTGCTGGTCGTGCTCGCCCCGCTCCAGTCCGGCTACTGGTGGCTCGAGGGCCTGACCACCACTCGGGTGCGCTACTACGAAGGCGTGGCCGCCGTCCGCGGCTACTGGTACTTCCTGATCGCCAACCCGGCGGTCTTCGCCCTCGCGCTGGGCCCGGCGACCGCGGTCGCCCTGGCCCGCCTGCGGGACCGGCGCATGTGGATCGTCGTCGGCTCGTGCCTGGCCGCCGTCGGCGTCGCCGCCGTCTCCGGCATGTCCTCGGCCGAGACCGAGCGGATCTGGCAGCCGTTCATGCCGCTGGTCCTCCTCGCCGGCTGCGCGCTGACGCGGCCGCGCGCCTGGCTGGCGCTCCAACTGACCGTCGCAGTCCTCATCGCCGCCTCGCTGCGCGTGGTGTGGTGACCCGAAGAAAGGCAGCAGCACATGCGAGTACTCGTCACCGGCGGAGCCGGCTTCATCGGCGGACCGATCGTCGAACAGCTCGTCGCACGAGGCGACGACGTCGTCGTCCTCGACTCCCTCGCCGCGCACAAGGAACCGCCCGAGCACCTCCCGGACGCCGTCGAGCTCATCGTCGGCGACCTGGCCGACGAGGCGACCGTCCGCCGCGCCGTCGACGGCGTCGACGCCGTCTGCCACCAGGCCGCCCGTGTCGGACTCGGCGTCGACTTCGACGACGTCGCCGACTACGTGGCCGACAACGACGCCGGCACCGCGAACCTGCTCCGCGCCCTGTGGCGGCGCTCCTTCACCGGCCGCCTCGTCGTCGCCTCCTCAATGGTCGTCTACGGCGAAGGCCGCTACCGCTGTACCGAACACGGCGACGTCCGCGCCGAACCCCGCCGCGAGACCGACCTGGCCGCGGGACGCTTCGAACCCCGATGCGGCCGATGCGGCGCCGACCTCGCCTGGGCCACCGTGCGCGAAGACGCGCCCCTCGATCCGCGCAACGTGTACGCCGCCACCAAAGTCCACACCGAACACCTCTCGTTCCTCTACGGACGCGAATCCGGCGCGACCGTCTGCGCCCTGCGCTACCACAACGTCTACGGCCCGCGCATGCCCCGCGACACGCCCTACGCGGGCGTCGCCAGCATCTTCCGCAGCGCCCTCGAAGCCGGCAAGGCCCCGCGCGTATTCGAAGACGGCGCCCAGACTCGCGACTTCGTCCACGTCCGCGACGTCGCCCGCGCCAACGTCCTCGCGCTCGACTCCGACTGGACGGGCGCGGCCAACATCGCCAGCGGACGCCCGCACTCCGTCGGCGACATGGCACGAGCGCTCGCCGCGGGCTTCACCGACGCGCCCGCGCCGGTCGTCACCGGCGAATACCGGCTCGGCGACGTCCGCCACGTCGTCGCCTCCCCCGAACTCGCCGCCGAGGCCCTCGGCTTCCGCGCCGAGACCGGCTTCGCCGAAGGCATGGCCGCCTTCGCCCACGACCCGCTCCGCTAGATCGCGGCTTTCGCGTTTTGTAAGGTTCACCGGGGCAATGTTCATGGTGTACTCAGACCATGAAGGCACCGACGCCCACACCGTCCGCAACGACGCCCTCGCGCTTGAGTGCGTGGCTCATCGCGGCGACCCGCATCGGCGTCGCGTTCCTGTGGATCGACAACGTCTCCTGGAAGCGCCCGCCCGACTTCGGCGAAGGCGAACCGCCCAGCACCCTCTACCGCTGGGTGCTCAACGGCATCGAATACGAAGTGCTCGCCCCATGGGCATGGTTCCTCGAGAACGTCGTGGTGCCCAACTTCACGGTCTTCGGATGGCTCGTCCTCGCCATCGAGACCTCCCTCGGCGCGTTCCTCCTCATCGGCCTGTTCACCAGAGCGGCTGCGCTGCTCGGCCTCGTCCAGACCGTCGCGATCGCCCTCTCCGCGCTCGCCGCGCCCCACGAGTGGTACTGGGCCTACCTGCTCATGGGCCTGGTCCACCTGCTGCTGCTCGCCACCGCCGCCGGACGCTACGGCGGCATGGACGGCCTGCTGCGACCGCACTGGCAGCGCCGGACCGGCCCGCTGCCCCGACTGATGAAGGCGGCCTCATGAACAGGATGCATTCGTTCGACCGAGCCGCGCTCGCCATCGGCGTCGCCTCGATCGCCAGCGTCGTCTTCGCCATCGAAGGCCTGAACGAATTCCGCTTCATGACCATCGGCGGCGCCTCGGCCGCCATCGCGATCGGCCTCGGAGCCGCCGCGGTCGCCGCAGCGCTCCTCGCCGTGCGCGCCCTCGCCGTCCTGACCGGAGCCGCCTTCGCCGCCGCAGCGGCGCTCCAGCTCATCGCCACCGCCACCGGCGGGGACTGGCTCGGCGCCGACCTCAGCGCCATGTCGTTCTGGCTCGGCCTCGCCATCGGCCTGGCCGTCGCCGGCGCCGCGCCCCGGGACGGCACCCGACCCGCGCCCGACACCGAAGGGGAATGAATGGACACCGCCACCGCACTCGGCCCGGTCCTCGACGCCGCACGCGAACACGCCGCCGAGGTCGACACCGACGGCCGCTTCCCGACCGAGGCCGTCACCGCGCTCCGCGAGAGCGGACTGCTCGGCCTGACCCTCCCGACCGACGTCGGCGGCCTCGGCGCCGGACCGGCCGAATTCGCCGACGTCCTCGGCCGGATCGCCGCCGCCTGCGGCTCGACCGCGATGGTCTACCTCATGCACGTCAGCGCCGCCATGACCGTCGCCGCCGCCCCACCGCCCGGCCGGCCGAAACTGCTCGACCAGATGGCCTCCGGCGAAGCCCTCGGCACCCTCGCCTTCTCCGAACCCGGGTCCCGCTCGCACTTCTGGGCGCCCACCTCCAAAGCCGCAGCCGAAGGCGACACCACGGTCCTCGACGCCGCGAAGAGCTTCGTGACCTCCGCCGACCACGCCGACGTCTACATCGTCTCCACCCAGACCCCGCCCGGCATCACCGACGAGCCCGGCGTCGACCTCTACGCCCTCCCCGGCGGCCGCGACGGCATCGCCGTCTCCGGCGCCTGGAAAGGACTCGGCCTGCGCGGCAACGCCTCCGCACCCATGCACTTCCGGGTGCGCACGGGAGCCGACGACCGCGTCGGCGCACCCGGCACCGGATTCGCGACCATGCTCGAGACCGTCCTGCCGTGGTTCAACCTCGGCAACGCCGCCGTCTCACTCGGCCTCGCCCAGGCCGCCGTCGACGCCGCCGTCGCCCACACCTCCGGCGCCAGGCTCGAACACCTCGGCGAGTCGCTCGCCCAACTGCCCACCATCCGCGCCCAAGTCGCCAAGATGTCGATCGAGCTGCGGGCCGCCCGCGACCACCTCACCGCCACCGCCGCCAGCCTCACGGACCCCGACGACGAGACCATGCTCCGCGTCCTCGCCGTCAAAGCCCTCGCCAACGACACCGCACTGCACGTCACCGACACCGCCATGCGCGTCTGCGGCGGCGCCGCGTTCGCCAAGAGCCTCGGCATCGAACGCCACTTCCGCGACGCCCGCGCCGGACACGTCATGGCCCCCACCGCCGACGTCCTGTACGACCTCTACGGCAAGGCCGTCAGCGGCCTGCCCCTATTCGAAAGCTGAGGACACCATGACCGAACCGCTGCTCATCGGCGCCGTCGCCTACACCCCCAACGCCGTCACCATCTGGGAGGGCATCCGCGACCACTTCGCCGGCACCGACTCCGAGATGGACTTCGTGCTGTTCTCCAACTACGGCCGCCAAGTCGACGCACTCGTCGACGGCACCATCGACATCGCCTGGAACACCAACCTCGCCTGGGTCCGCACCGTCCTTCAGACCGACGGCAAATGCCGGGCCCTGGCCATGCGCGACACCGACCTCGAATTCCAGACCGTCTTCGTCACCCGCGCCGGCACCGGCATGAGCGACCTGACCGACCTGCGCGGCCGCCGGGTCGCCCTCGGCTCCCGCGACTCGGCGCAGGCCGCCATCCTGCCCGTCCAATACCTCCGCGAGGCCGGCCTCGGCGACGACGACGTCGAACTCATCCGCATCGACACCGACCTCGGCAAACACGGCGACACCGGCCGCAGCGAACTCGACGCCATCCGCGTCCTCCTCGACGACGGCGCGGACGCGGTCGCCCTCGGCGTCAACACCTGGAACGCCCTCGGCGCCGACGAACTGATGAGCGACGCGCTCACCGCACTGTGGACCTCGCCCGAATACTGCCACTGCAACTTCACCGCGCTCGACTCCCTCCCCGAGGCGACCACCGAGCCGTGGGTCGAACGCCTCCTGGCGATGTCCTGGGACGACCCCGAGCAACGCCGCATCCTCGAACTCGAAGGACTCAGGCGCCGATGGGTCAGGCCCGACCTCGAGGGCTACGCCTCCCTGTTCAAGGCCGTCGAAGACCAGCGGATCCCGGCCCGATGGTAAGCGGCGCGATCCTCCTCGACCTCGTCGAACGCGTCGGCGGCGCGGTCGCCGGAGCGACCGTCGAGGTGCCGGTCGACCGGGCCGACACCGACCTCGTCCGGCGATGGTGCGAACGGTCCGGCCACCGGCTGATCGCCGTCGACGACGGCATCGCCCGCATCATGCGAGGCCCCGTCCCCGACGACGAGACGGTCCTCGCCTCCGTCCCCGCCGAGCGCCGCCCCGGAGCGCGACTGTGGATCTACACCAACTTCGACTGCAACCTCGCCTGCGACTACTGCTGCGCGAAATCATCACCGCAGACCCCACGACGCGCCATCGGCGCCGACCAGATCGAACGCCTCGTCCAGCAGGGAACCGACCACGGCGTCACCGAAGTATTCCTCACCGGCGGCGAACCGTTCCTGCTGCCCGACCTCGACGACATCGTCGCCGCCTGCATCGCCCGAGCACCGACCACATTGCTCACCAACGGGATGCTGTTCCGCGGCCGGCGCCTGGAGACCCTGCGGGCCATGCCGCGCGACGGCCTCGCCCTCCAGATCAGCCTCGACTCGGCCACCCCCGAACTGCACGACCGTCACCGCGGCAAGGGAACCTGGCAGCGCGCCCTCGACGGCGTCCGAACCGCCCTCGCCGAAGGCTTCCGAGTCCGCGTGGCCGCCACCGTCGCGGCAGGGGAGAGCGGCGCCGACGAGGCCGCGGCCTTCCACACGCTCCTCGACCAGGTCGGCATCGCCCGACCCGACCAGGTGATCCGGCCGATAGCGCAGCGAGGATACGCCGACGACGGCGTCGCGCTCACCGTCGAATCGCTCATCCCCGAAGTGACCGTGACCGCCGACGGCGTCTACTGGCACCCGGTCGCCGCCGACCACGACGACCAACTGGTCACCCGCGACCTGTTCCCGCTCGGCGACGCCATCGAGGAGGTCCGGCGCCGCTTCGCCGCCTACCGCCGCGAATCCGACTCGGCCGCACAGCGGTTCACCTGCGCCTGAAGCCCGACCGAAATATGGTTCGCGGACGCTGACGGCGAAACCTCGCACCTGAGAACGGATCTCTGCTAGACACGACAGGTATGAGGGGAAACGAGAAGCGCCTGCCGACAGGACGACGACTCGCCGACACGCCGCCGCTGCAGGCCGGCGTCCTGGTCGGCATCGGATTCGCCCTCACCGCCGCCCTGATCTGGGTCGTCCTCGAACTGCAGACCCTCCTCATCGTCCTCGTGATGGCCGGCTTCCTCGCGATCGGACTCAACCGCCCGGTCTCGGCCATGGTCCGGCGCGGGCTCCCGCGCTGGCTGGCGATGCTCATCCTCGTGCTCGGCACCGTCTTGCTGTTCTGCGGCGGACTGGCGCTGGTGATCCCGGCCCTGATCCGGCAGACCGCCGAATTCGTCGAGGCCGCTCCGGGCTATTACCAGCAGCTCATGGACAGTCGCCTGGTCCAGCGGTTCGGCGGTGAGTCCGGACTGCTCGAACGCGGCCGGGAGCTGCTCACCGGCGAGAACGTCTCGTCCGCCGCCACCGGCCTGCTCGGTGGAGCCTTCTCGGCCGCGATGGCCGTCGGCTGGACGGTGACCGCCCTGATCCTGGCCGTCTTCTTCCTGGCCGCCCACGACCGGATCGTCGACGGCTCCCTGCGCTTCGTCGCCGCCTCGAAGCGCGACCGCGCCCGCAACATGCTCGACCAGATCCTCTACCAGGTCGGCGGCTATCTCATCGGCGCGGTGACCATCGGTGCCGCCGCCGGATTCTCGGCCTGGATCTTCATGATCATCGCGGGCGTGCCCTACGCGGTCATCCTCGCGGTCGTGGTGGCCGTGCTGGACGTGATCCCGCAGGTCGGCGCCACGATCGGCGCGGCCATCGTGACCTTGGCGGCGCTGACGGTCTCCCCGATGACCGCGGTGGCGGCGGTCATCTTCTTCGTCGTCTACCAGCAACTGGAGAACTGGGTCATCTACCCGACGGTCATGGGCAGCGCCGTCAAGGTGTCCAACCTGGCCGCGCTGGTGAGCGTGCTGATCGGCGCCACCCTGTTCGGGGTCGTCGGCGTGATCCTGGCCGTGCCCACCTATGCCACGGTCCGCCTGATCCTCCGCGAACTCGTGCTGCCGCGACTGGACCGGAGCTGATCCACCGCCGCGAAGTGACCGGGGAGCGCTCCTGAACATCAGTCGATGGCTATGCGTCATTCGGTCCAATGGTCTCGCTTGTGCGCATCCGCTGGCATTCGTGAGCTGCTGCAATCGATTTCATTCGGCCGCAACGAAACTGGCACATTCGGGGACTGTGGACGGCCCCCGACTCCACTACGATCTGTGATTGGCCGCACTTCCGATCGGCATGGCGGCGTGAGGATCATCGACCGTGCAAAGGGGCAGGGGCCGTGGACGCGAACCGGAACCGGGGGCCCGCCGACCGGCAGTCGGCGCGAGCCGAATCCTTCGACCGCCTCGGCGACGCCGGATCCGGCCCCCGTCTGCCCACCCCCGGCACCGTCGACGCACCCGAACTGCCCGAGCCCGGGAGCCCGCCCGCGCGCCTCGGCGAGAGCTTCCGCACCAACCCCGCGACCGGCAGCGCCGGACTCACGATCCCGCTGCCCTCCAGCGGCGGACGGGCGGGCGCGCCCCAACTGGCCGTCGCCTACGACTCCTCCGGCCACGACGGCCTCTTCGGCTACGGCTGGGACCTGCCGATACCGAAGATCGGCCGCCGCACCGACCGCGGCCTGCCCCGATACCGCGACCGCGACGAATCGGACGTCTACACCCTCTCCGAGGCCGAGGACCTCGTCCCGGTCGACGCCGCACCGGAGACGAGGACGGTCGCCGGAGCCGACTTCGAGATACGCCGCTACCGGCCCCGCGTCGAAGGCGCCTTCACCCGCATCGAACGGTGGACCAACACCGCCGACGCCTCCGACTGCAAGTGGCGCACCATCAGCGCCGACAACACCACCACCTGGTTCGGCGAGGACGCCGCCTCCCGCATCGCCGACCCGGCCGATCCGGCGCGGATCTTCGCCTGGCTCGTCAGCAGCGGACACGACGACAAGGGCAACGCGGTCGCCTACGAGTACGCCGCCGAGAACGGCGACGGCGTCGACACCTCCCTCGCCTGCGAAGCCGGGCGCACCGAAGCCGACAGGACCGCCGCCCGCCACCTCAAACGCGTCCACTACGGCAACACGGTCCCGCACCGCCCGGTGCTCGATCCCGCGATACCCGCCACGCCGCCGCAGCAGTGGCTGTTCAGCCTCGTCCTCGACTACGGCGACCACGACCCCCGGACGCCGACCCCCGAGCCGTCCCGCCCCTGGCCGGTCAGGCCCGACCCCTATTCCGACCGGCGGGCCGGCTTCGAAGTGCGCACCTACCGGCGGTGCGAACGCGCCCTGATGTTCCACCGCTTCCCCGAACTCGGCGACGAACCGACGCTGGTCCGCTCGGTCGACTTCTCCTACGACACCGAGCCGGTGTCGGGCGCCTCCCGGCTCTTCTCGGCGGCTTCCACCGGCTACCGGCGCGACGGCGCCGGCTACGAGCGCCGGACCACGCCGTCGCTGACCCCGCACTACCAGCCCGCCCGGATCGACCCGACCGTCCGCGAGGTGACCGCCGAGCACCTGCCCGCGGGCCTGGACCCGTCCGGCTCCGTCTGGGTCGACCTCAACGGCGAGGGCGTCTCCGGAGTCCTCAGCCGCCATCACGGCGCCTGGTACTACACCCGGAACCGCAGCCCCCTCCACGAGGAGGCCGTCGGGTTCGACGCCGCGCGCCCGGTCGCGCTCCGACCGGTCTCGGGCGCCGACTCCTTCCTGCTCGATCTGGACGGCTCGGGCCGACCGGACCTGGTCCGCCTCGCCGGTCCGGCGCCCGGATACGCCGCCCGGGACGAAGCGGGCCGGTGGCACGGCCTCGAGCCGTTCGAACGGCTGCCTAACCTCGACTACGCCGACACGATCCCGGCCGACCTCACCGGCGACGGGCGGGCCGACCTGGTCGTGACCGATCCGGCGGGGACCCGCTGGTGCGAAGGCCTGGGCACCGAGGGCTTCGCACCGGCGCTGCTGATCGACGAGCCGGACGAACTTCGCGCACCCGCGTTCGTCGGCGCATCGGCCGGCGAATCCGTCCGACTGGCCGACATGACCGGCGACGGCCTGCCCGACCTGGTCCGCATCGGCAACGGCACCGTCGCCTACCGGCCGGCCCTCGGCTACGGGCGCTTCGGAGCGACGGTCACCATGGACGGCGCGCCCCGGTTCGACCAGGCCGAGACCTTCGACCCGCGCCGCGTCCTGCTCGCCGACATCGACGGCAACGGCCGCAACGACCTGATCTACCTCGCCGCCGACGGCGTCCGCCTCTACGCCAACCGAGGCGGCGACGCCTGGGGCGAGGCCCGGGTGCTTCCCGGAGTGCCCGGCTCCGACAACCGCCGCTACGTGTCGGCGCTGGACCTGCGGGGGACCGGCACGGCCTGCCTGGTGTGGTCCACGAGCCTGCCCGGCGGCAGCGGCGCGGCCATGCGCTACATCGACCTCATGAGCGCCGGCCGCCCGCACCTGCTCTCGGGCTACGAGAACGGCACCGGCGGCGAGGTCCGCATCGAATACCGGCCCTCGACCCATTTCATGCTGGCCGACGAGCAGGCCGGGCGGCCCTGGCCGACCGCACTGCCGTTCCCGGTCTCCTGCGCCCACCGCGTGGTGCGGATCGACCACGTCCGCGAGACGGCGTTCACCAGCCGCACCGGCTACCACGACGGCTACTTCGACCCGGTCGAGCGCGAGTTCCGCGGCTTCGGACTCGTCGAGACGGTCGACACCGAAGCCTATGAGCTGCTTCCCGAAGCCGCCAACACCGCCGACGCCGACCTGCACCAACCGCCGGTGCTCACCCGCACCTGGTTCCACACCGGGGCCGCCGCCGGAACCGAGGAGCGAATGCTCCACGCCAGGCGGTCGCAGTACTTCGCCAACAGCGCCCTGCCCGAGCACGCCCTGCCGGAGCCCGAGCTCCCGGCCGGACTGACCGACGACGAGCACCGGGAAGCCTGCCGGGCCCTCAAAGGCGTGATGCTGCGCAGCGAGATCTACGGGCTCGACGACGCCGAAGAATCCACAGTGCCCTACACCGTCGCCGAGAGCGCATACGGCGTGAAGCTGATCCAGCCCCGAGGCGACCGGCGGCACGCGGTCTTCCAGCTGCTGCCCACCGAGGCGATCAGCTACGGCTACGACCGCCGGCCCGCCGATCCGCGGGTCTCCCACTCGTTCGTGCTCGAAGTGGACGACATGGGACTGCCGCTCCGGTCGGCATCGGTGACGTACCCGCGGGCGACCGACGACTCCGCCCTGCCTCCGACCGTGCGCGCCGCCCAGGCCCGCGCACACGCCTCCTACACCGAGACCGACTACACCGCCGACATCGAACACGACGACGCGCGGCGCCTGCGGCAGCCGTTCGAGACCCGCTCGTTCGAACTCGCCGGACTCCCGACCGGCTACCTCTCGTCCGCCCAGATCGAGGCGGCCACCGCCGCCGCCGACCGGGTGCCGTACGAAGCGGTGGCGCCCGACGGGACCCTCCCAGCGCCCGCCGGACCGGTGCTGCGCCTCATCGGCCGGTCCCAGGCCCTCTTCCGCTCCGACGACCTGGTCGGACCGCTGCCGCTCGGCGAGCACGGACTGCTGGGTCTGGCGTTCCGCTCCAAGCGGATGGTCTTCACCGACGGCCTCATCGCCGCCCACTACGACGGATCGGTCACCGCTGCCGAGCTGATCGACGCCGGCTACGAGCACTTCGACGGCGGCTGGTGGGCCCCGTCGGGCACCGAACTGTACGCCGCCGACGCCGCCGACCACTTCTACCTGCCGATCGGCGCGGCCGACCCGGTCGGAGCCACCACCACCGTCGAACGCGACGCCCACGACCTCGCCGTCGTGGCCGTCACCAACCACATCGGCCAGCAAGTCCACTTCGAACACGACTACCGGGTCCTGGCGCCCTGGGCCGCCGTCGACGCCGCCGGGAACCGCACCGAGACCGCCTACGACGCCCTCGGCGCCCCCGTGGCCAGCGCCCTGGTCGGCAAACCAGGCCAACCGGGCATGGACACCCTCGCCGACCCGACCGCCACCGTCGACTACGACCTGTTCGCCTGGACCGACCACGCCAGTCCCGTCTGGACACACGTCAGCCACCGCGAGCGCCACGGACCGGACAACCCCGCCTGGCAGGAGTCCCACACCTACTTCGACGGCTCCGGGGCGGCGGTCATGTCCAAGAGCCGCGCCGCCCCCGGCCCGGCCCGGCGGTTCGACGAGACCACCGGGACCGTCGTCGAAGTCCACGCCGATCCCCGCTGGACCGGCAACGGCCGCATCGTCTTCAACAACAAGGGCCTGCCGGTCAAGCAGTACGAGCCGTACTTCTCGACCACGCACGTATACGAGTCGGAGGCCGACCTCGTCGAGATCGGCGTCACCGCGATCCCCCGCTACGACCCGCTGGGGCGGGCCGACCGGATCGACTACCCGGACGGCACGTTCGCGCGAACCGACCACGGCCCGTGGCAAGTCGTCTCGTATGGCCCGGACGACACCGTGCTCGACAGCGCCTGGTACGCAGAACGAGGCAGCCCCGACCCCGCCGGACCCGAACCGAGCGACCCCGACGAGCGCGCCGCCTGGCTCGCGGCCCGGCACGCCGACACCCCGGGCGTAACGCACCTGGACTCCCTCGGCCGCACCGCGCTCACCGTCGCCGACAACGGAGGAGGCGACCTCCGGTTCGGCCGCGCCGAAACGGACGTCACCGGCGGCTTCACCCGAGCGTTCGACACCCGCGACCGCCAGATCGCCTCCGGGGTCGCCAACATGGCCGGAGACGCGCTGTTCGGCGACTCGGCCGAACGGGGCAGCCGCTGGACCCTGGTCGACGTGGTCGGACGAACGGTCCGCACCTGGGACGAACACGGCCGCAGCTTCCGCGCCGCCTACGACGACCTCCACCGCCCCATCGCCTCGTTCGGCACCGACGGCGGCGCGCCCGAACGGGTCCTCAGCCGCATCGTCTACGGCGACGACCACCCCGAGGCCGCCGAACGGAACCTCATCGGCAAGCCACACCTGGTCTTCGACGGCTCCGGCGTCGGCATCGTCGAGCGTTACGACGCCAAGGGCAACGCGCTCAGCGCCCGCGCCCGGTTCGCCGCCGACCACACCGCCGACCCGGACTGGTCGCATCTGCTCGGCGTCGACGACCCCGACGCCGTGCTCGCGCTGGCCCAGCCGCAGCTCGAACCGGTCGGCGAGCACGTCGAGACGTCCGCCGTCTTCGACGCTCTGGGACGGACGGTGACCGCCACCCTGCCCGACGGCACCGAGATCGAGCCGGTGTACGACGAGGCGAACCGGCTCGCCGAGCTGCGGGCGAGGATCGGCGGGCAGGGCCCGCTGCGGCCGTTCACGACCGGTCAGGAATACGACGCGATGGGCCGCCGCACCACGGCCCACTACGGCAACGGCACCACGAGCACCTGCGCCTTCGATCCGCTGAGCCTGCGGCTGACCGAGCTGCTCACGGTGGCCGACGGTGATCCGGGCCGCCCGCTCCAGCACCTGCGATACGCATACGACGCGGCCGGGAAGATCGCGGAGATCGGCGACGACGCCCAGCAGACCCACTTCTTCAACGGGACCGTGGCCGCGCCGCGCCAGCGCTTCCGCTATGACGCCCTCGGCCAACTGGTGCGCGCCGAAGGCCGCGAGCACGCCGGCGTGCCGGCGGGGGAGCAGACCGGTTCGGCCGACGCGGTCGGGGCACCGCTGCCGCACCCGAACGACGCGGCGGCGGTGCGGCCCTACGCGCAGGAGTTCGCATACGACGACCTCGGGAACCTGACGAGCCTGCGGCACATCGCCGCCGGCGGCGGCTGGAACCGTCGCTACCGCTACGCGCACGACACCGACCCGGCCGACCTCCGCAACCGCCTGACCGAGACGAGCGTCCCCTCCGACGACCCGAGCGGGCCGTACGGCCACCGGTACGCCTACGACGCGCACGGCAACATGACCTCGACGCCGCACCTGGCCGAGCTGCGATGGGACCTCGCCGACCGTCTCCGCGAAGTCGACCTCGGCGGGGGAGGGACCGCCTACTACTGCTATTCGGGCGCCGGACGCGTCAGGAAGGTCGTCGAACGCAACGGCGGCCTGCGCACCGAACGCCGCTACCTCGGGATGGTCGAGCTCTACCGGGAGTGGATGAACGGGACGCTGCGCCTGGAGCGCCGCACGGTCCACCTCGCCGACGAGGGCGGCCGGTTCGCGCAGGTCGACACCAAGACCTTCGATCCGGGCGGCATCAGCGACGCCCCGCTCGATGAGCCGGTGGTCCGCTACCAGTACGGCAACCACCTGGGATCGGCCTCGCTCGAGACCGACGAAGACGGCGCGGTGATCTCCTACGAGGAATACCACCCCTACGGCTCCACCGCCTACCGGGCCGAACGGCCCGGACCGGACCTGAGCCTGAAGCGATACCGGTTCCACGGCAAGGAAAGAGACGACGAGACCGGGCTGTACTACTACGGTGCCCGCTATTACGCCTCCTGGCTCGGAAGATGGATCAGCGCCGACCCGATCGGCCTGAAGGCCGGACCGAACCTGTACGCCTACTGCTCGAACGACCCGATCGGCCGCGCCGACCCAGGTGGCACACAGGACCGTTCGACACAGATTCCCGAGCGGACCGCCCCCGTGCCGCAGCAGCGCGCCGACTCGGCGGTCCTGCTCGACCCCGACACCACGCCGGAGGCCGCCCTCGCCGAGGCGCGCAAGGACTACCCGGGACTGAGCGTTCCGCCGATACGAATGCCCAACGGCGCCTGGTACTTCCCAGAGCTGAGAATCAGCCAGAGCGGCGAGGTCACGGTGACTCCGGCCGACGGCGGCGGGGAAGGCGAGGAAGCCGCCGGAGGATCGGACGACCCCGGCGCCGACGAAGGGGCCGATGAAGGCGGCGACGAACCGGCCGAGTCCCCCGATGCCGGAGGTTCAGGCGCCGGCCTGACCCAAGCCGGACGGGAGGCGAGCCGCCGCGGCCCCACCGGGCCGACGCTCGAAGTCCCCGACAATTTCGACGACGGAAAGATCGCCGCCTACCGGGACCGCATCCAAACCGACCGCGGAGTCGGGCTCCGATCCGAGAACCCCGGCCACACCGGACGCGGCTCCCGCCGCACCAGCGACATCCGCCGCGCCAACGCCGGCCTCGCCGACGCCTTCGACGACGCCCACGGCAACCGGCGCTCCCGGACCACCCACGTCGACCACACCGTAGAGCTCCAGCACATCAGACGGCAACCCGGCGAATTCGTGCGCCCGCAAGACCACCGGTACCAGCCCGGCAGCCTCAACTCCTCCCAGGGCTCGCGAGCCATGCACACCGACCGGCGCGCACGCGCCGCCGGCGCGGTCGAAGACGTCGCCGCCGGAGGCGTGGCGCGATCCGGCGAAGCCGGCCACTGGCGCAACAGCGCCCGGACCCGCACCGGACTGCGCTGGGGAGGACGCGGACTCATGACCGGCGGCTTCGCCATGAGCTACTGGGGCGCATCCGGCATCGAGAACGACGCGGTGCGGTACGGCTCCTACGGCGCCACCACCGTCGAAGCCGGAGCGACCCTCGCCCAAGGCGGCGCGCGCCTCGCGCTGGCCGGATCCCGCGCCAACCCCGCCCGCCTCGCGGCGTTCGCCGGCGGCGCCGGAACCGCGGCCGGCGTCGCCGGAGGCGTCGGCCAGGCACTGGTGTCGGGCTACCTGGCGTACCAGGACTACCAACGCGGCGACTGGACGTCGTTCGGCTTCAACGCTGCGGCCGCCGTAGGAGGCGTGGCCCTCGTCGTCGGAGCGATCGTCGGTTCGCCCGTCCTCATCGGCATCGGCATCGCAACGGGCATCGCAGCCGGAGTCTTCGGACTGGGACGAGCATTCGACTGGTGGTAGGTCCACCCCTCAGAGAGGAACGAAAGATGAGCAAGCAACCGCACCTGCCGCCGAAGGAGATCCGCCGGCTGGGCCTACCGGTGGAGGCCGACCTCGCCCAGCCCGGGCGCGTCGACCCCAACCAGACCATGATGATCCGCGTCGGCGGCACCGCCGGAGCCGAACCCTCCCCGTCCAAAGTCGCCGCGCTCCACGAATCGCTCGCGCGGCTCGGGCTCGACCTCGACCCTGGCGAGGTCGCCCGCAAAGAACTCGGCACCGCCACCCGCGCCGCCCTCCGGCGACTCCAAGCCGCCGGAGGCCTCACCGAGACCGGCCGCGTCACCCCCGAGACCGCGAACCACATCAAACGCGAACTCGAGCACCGCTACTTCTCCGAGACGCCCCACCGCACCGCCAAACTCCAGCAGCTCCTCGCCTCCCTCGGCCACCCCATCGACCATTCCGAACGCTCCAAACGCCGCATCGGCCCCACCACCGCCACCGCCCTCCAGCAGTTCCGCGCCGCCACCGGCGCTCCCGGCCTCAGCTGGTGGGTCGACGAAGCGCTCGTCGAACGCCTCCGCGCCACCGAACTCAACCAGCGCCTCGGCACCCGCAACCAATTCGGCAAGGCCCAGCGCAAACTCCTCCGCGCCCTCCGCGTCGGCAAGATCGACGCCAGCCTCTCCCGAACCGAACTCGACGCACGCCGGCCCGGACCCACCACCGTCGCGGCCCTGCGCGCCTTCCAGACGAAGTACCGCCTGCCCACCACCGGCACGTTCGACCTGGCCACCATGGACAAGATCGAAGCGGTCGCCGCCTCGCTACCCGCCCCGGTCAAAACCCTCAAAGTCCGCTCCACCGCCATCGCCCCCCTGCGCAAGCACGCCAAGCTCAACATGACCGGCAAGCCGGTCACCGCCGCCCAAGAGGCCCTCGCCCGCCTCGGCCACACCGTCCCCAAACCCGAGCACGACGCCGCCGCCTTCGGCAAAGGCACCCGCAAAGCCGTCCTCGCCTACCAGGCCGCCAAGCGCCTGACGCCCACCGGACACGTCGACGGCCCCACCCGCAAAGCCCTCAACGCCGACCTCCTGGCGCTCGTGCCCGAACGCGAACGCCCCCGACCGCGCCGACGCGTCCGCGGCGCAGTCCGCGACGACCACTGGAAACCCCTCACCGGAGTGAAAGTCCGCCTCTCCCACCGCACCGCCACCGGCAAGGAAGGCGACCTCATCGCCGAACGCGTCACCGGCGGCAAAGGCTTCTACGACCTGCCCTACGACCCGCCGCGCGACCCCCGGACCGGCGCCGCGAGACCACTCCACCTCATGCTCACCTTCACCGGAGCCGACGGCACCGCCCTCGGCACCCAGACCCTGTTCGACCCCAAACCGATCCAATGGGCCAACCTGACCCTCGGCGACCTCCCGTACCGCGGCCCGTCCGCCTACGAGCGCCTCCGCGAAGCCGTCGACACCGCCCTCGCCGGCACCGCCCTGACCGACCTGGTCGAGAGCGGCGACCGCCAAGAAGTCACGGTGACCGCGCTGGCCGCCGGAGCGACCCAGGAGCAGGTGATGCGCCTGATCCTCGCCGAACGCGCCGCGGCCGCCGACGACCAGGCCGCGCTCACCCCGGCGCTCTACTACGCCTACCTGGTCCAGTCCCTGCCTCCTGGACTGCCCGACGGGCTGCTCGCCGCGACCGCCGAATGGACCCGCATCGACGAGCTCACCGAACAGGTCCGCAAAGGCATCGGCCTCCTCGACGCCGACCAGCGCGCCCGCGCCTTCGACGCCGCCGCCGACGCGGGCGTCCTGCCCATCGGCGAGATCCGCGCCCGCGACACGGCGCTCGACGCCCTCGGCACGCACGCCGTCGCCGCCGCGCTCACCACTCCCGGACTGATCGGCCCGGCACCGCTCCAAACGGTCCTCGACGCCTCGAACATCGCTCCAGAGCACTACGAGGCGATCGCCTCCGCGCTCATCGACCACGGCGCGCCGACCCCCGAGTACTGGGAACGACTCCGCGAAGAGGCCGAAGGGATCGGCCTGCTCGACGACTGGCGCGACCTGGTCGTCACCGCCGACCTCGCCGGCCTCACCTCCGGCCACCGGCCCACCCTCGCCGCCGTCAAACAGCGGCTCGACGACCCGGCATCGGAGCTCGGCGCCCCCAGAGACCTCGCCAAGCTCTCGGCCGACCAATGGGCCGAACTCATCGGCGACGCCGGCGTCGCCGTTCCCGACGGCACCTCGGGAGACGACGAATCCGTCGCCGCCCACGCCGCCACCCTCGCCGAGTCCGCCGCCCAGCGGTTCCCGACCGCCGCTCTCACCGCCGAACTCGCCCGCGCCGACGGCGCCGGCCTGGCGCACGTCGACCGAGCCGCCCGATTCCTCGACGACCACCCCGACCTCGAACTCAAACACACCGGCATCGACGCCTACCTCGCCGACCGCGAACTCGAGATCGAACGCGACCTGCTGGTGGAACTGCGCGTCCAGCAGCGCGTGCTCCGCCTGAGTCCCAACCCGAAGACCGCGATCGCGTTGCTCAAAGCAGGCCTGCACTACTCGGCTCCGATCGCGTCGCTCGACCGGACCGAACTGGCACGGCGGCTCGCCCCGCACGGACTCGACGACGGCGAGATCGCCACCGTCTACAACCGCGCCCAACTGTCGTACGCGAGCGTCCTGTCCAAACTCGTCCAACTCCGGGCCGACCTCGTCCCCGACCAGTTCGACGTCTTCGAGACCCAGACGCTCACCCTCGAGCGTGTCAAGGCCGCCATCGGCGACGTGCCCGACCTGGAACTGCTGTTCGGCGCCCTCGACTACTGCGAATGCCGCCACTGCGAATCGGTCTACGGCCCCGCCGCCTACTTCACCGACCTACTGCGCTTCCTCTCCAGCCGCAGCGCCCGCCCCGACGGCGACGACACCGTCCTCGACGTGCTGCTCGCCCGCCGCGGCGACCTCGACGACATCAAACTCGACTGCGCCAACACCGAGACCCCGCTGCCCTACATCGACCTCGTCTGCGAGATCCTCGAACGCGCCGTGCCCACCGCCTCCCCGGCCCCGGCCGCCCCGCAGACCACCCGCGGCGCCGCCGAACTGCGCGCCGTGCCCGAACACCTCCACGCCCCGGCCTACGACGTCGTCAAGGAATCAGCGTTCCCCGTCAGCGGGGCCTACAACGCCTGGCAGGCCGAGGCCCGCCTCCTCCTCGACCACCTCGGCGTCCCCCGCGGCGAACTCATGCGCATGTTCCAAGACCCGCTCGACGAGACCGCGGCCGCCTCCGCCGCCGGAGAGCACTTCGGCCTGTCCACCAAGGACATGCAGTTCATCGCCGCCGCCGAGACTGACCCGGCCGCCCTCGACGCGATCTGGGGCCTGGACACCACCGCGGCCGGCGTCGGCGTCCTCGCCTTCCTGCGACACAGCCGCATCGAATACACCGAGCTGCTCCAACTGCTCGAACTCGACTGGATCCGCGACGCCGCCCCCGAACTCGCCCTCGACCGCCCCGAAGGCACCTGCAGACTCGACGAGCAGTCGGTCACCGGACTCACCCCCGCCGCCTGGGACCGCATCCACCGCTTCCTGCGACTTCGGCCTCACACGCCCTGGCAGCCATGGCAGCTCGACCGGCTCCTCCTCGCACCGAGCCTCGGCGCCGGCGCCCTCGACGGACGCACCGTCAAGGCCCTCGCCGACTTCGACCGCCTCACCGCGACACTCCGACTCGACTTCGACCAGGCCATCGCCCTCTACGCCCCGCTCAGCACCGCCACCGCACCCGGAGCGGCCCGCTCGGCATACGCCGCCCGATTCACCGACCCCAACCTCGTCGACCCGCCCGACCCCGCCTTCGAACCGCCGCTGCCCGGCACCGAACCGATGGCCGACCACCGGCCCACACTCGCCGCCGCCTGGCAGGTCACCGAAGACGAACTCGCGCTCCTGCTCGAACACGCCGACGGCCCCATCACCGTCGAGAACCTCACCGCACCCCTGCGCCACGTCCTCCTGGCGCGCTCCCTCGGCACCTCGATCCGGGACCTGCTGACCCTCATCGATCTCGCCGACACCGCCGACCCGTTCGAGTCCCCCGCCGCCACAGTCGCACTGACCGACCTCCACCACGACATCGGCGCGTCCGGACTCGACATCGCCGAACTCGACTGGCTGCTCCGGCACCGCCCCGACTCGCCACTCGAACCGCGGACCGAGACCGTCGCCGGACACCTGGAGGCACTGCGCGAGAGCCTGCGCACCGCGCCCGAGGGCGAACGCCGCGGACAACTCGCCGCGGCCCTGGCCGCGGCCTTCGAACTCGAGGACGCCCACACCGTCGCCCTGCTCGACGGACTCCGCCCCGACGGAGCACTCTGGACCGTCTTCCTCGACGACGACCTCACCGCCCAAGACGCCGCCGGAGACTACGCCAGCGCCCTCACCGAAGCGAACTTCGGACCGCTCTTCACCGCCTGGCGGCGACTCCACAAAGCCGCCGCCGTGCTCCGCCGCACTCCCGTCGACGCGACGGAACTGACCTGGCTGCTCGACCGCGCGCCGACGCACGGCCTGCTGCACCTCGGCGACCTCCCCGCCGCCCCGGGCGAAGCCGACGCCGGCCTCGGAGCCTGGCGCGCGCTGGCCTCGTGGACGGCGCTGTACTCGCGCTACCCGCGCCCCGACGAGTCCGGGTGGCCCGAGGTCTTCGACGCCGCCGCGGACGCCGCGCCGGTGCCCGAGATCCGCGACCTGGTCGCCGCGCTCACCGGCTGGGACGTCGGCGACCTCGCCGTCCTCGACGGCGACGACGCCGCCCCTTACGGGTCCGCCGCATGGCTGCGCCGCACCGAGACGGTCATGGGCGCGCTGCGGCGACTCGGCGTGGGCGCCGACGAGGCGCGCCGTTGGGCCGACCGCGACGACGACACCGACGGCGCCCAGCGCAAGACCGCCGAGCTCGTCCGCCAGACCGTCAAATCCAAGTACGACCCGGCCGTGTGGCTCGACCTCATGCCCGACCTGACCGACCGGCTGCGCGAAGCGAGGCGCGACGCGCTGGTCGCCTACCTCGTCGAGCACTCGATGCGCACCACGTCGCCGACGATCGCGCACGGCGGCGAGGACCACGCCAATCCGGCACATTGGACCGACGAGAACGACCTCCAGCGGTACTTCCTGGTCGACACCCAGATGGCCGCCTGCCGGCTGACCTCCCGCATCAAGCAGGCGACCGGCTCGGTGCAGATGTTCGCCCAGCGATGCCTGCTCAACCTCGAGTCGCCGCTGGTGCGGATCTCCAAGTCCGAAATGGAGGACACCGCCTCGCTGGACTCGTGGAGCCAGTGGAAGACGATGATGCACTCCTACCGGATCTGGGAGGCGGCCCGCAAGGTCTTCCTGTACCCGGAGAACTGGATAGAACCCGAACTGCGCGAGAACAAGACCCAGTTCTTCCGTGAGTTCGAAGACGACCTCGCCTCCGCCGACATCACCGGCGCGAACTGCGAGACCGCCTACCGCGCGTACCTCCAGAAGCTCAACGACGCCTCGAACCTGGAGACCCTCGGCGTCTGCCACGAGGTCTCCGGAGGCGCCTCGGGCGGCCTGCCCGCGGTCAACCGCCTCCACGTCGTCGCCCGCAATCCCTCGGCAGGAGCCGGCCTCTACTACCGGACCTTCGACCTCAACTACGCCGAATGGACCGGCTGGGAGACCGTCGAACTCGACGTCGCCTCGCCCCAAGTGGTGCCGGTCGTCTACCGCGGCCGCCTCTACCTGTTCTGGCTCGAGATCACCGAACGGGCCGAGCAGCCGCGGCGTCAGCCCGCCGCGAAGGCCACCGACGGGGCCACCGAGCCGGCCGCACCCCAGGTGACCCTGGAGATCGCGCTGCACTGGTCCGAACGCACCCCCGACGGCTGGACGTCGGGACGGACCGGGCCCGACAAGCTCATCCACCCCTGGCACCGCCCGGCCTCGGCCTACACGCTCAAGCCCCGCGAATTCCGCGGGCGGCTGTGGATGGACCTCTACGTCGCCAGCACCCCGGAGTTCAACGACGGCAAGTTCTACAACGAGTTCACCGAGAACTACCGCAGGTTCGCCGCAGACACCTTCTCGAACACCAACGCGACCTGGCACTCCTCGTCGTTCGTGTTCAACGGCGCCGACGTTGTCGAACTGCGGCTCAAAGGCAGTCACGCCCGCTACCGCGACAAGTCCACCGGAGTGATGTCCTACGACAACTCCTACGACTTCGTCCACCGTGACTTCGCGGAGGAAGGGCGCAAGATCAAGCGGCTGACCGGGCGGCTCGACGCCTCGCCGCTGCGCCAACCGGTCGGCATGCACTTCGCCTCCGGTCGACTCGCCAACAACGTCGACCCGGCCAACCCCGACCGAGCCGCGGTGGCGGTCGGCCCCGGGGACACCCGGCCGCTGCTCAATGACGCGCCCGACCCGTTCGAGCTGGTCCTCGCGCCGAACGGCGATCAGTACAACGACCGCGAGGAGCCGTTCAGCCCCCTCATCTACCAGGATCCCGACCGCAGGTACTTCGTGCGGCGAGCCAGTCGCGCGAGCATGCTGTTCCTCTCGGGGATCGGCGCGGTCCCGTTCTCCTTCGAGACGCACCGCTGGTACCCGTTCACGCACCCCTACGCGGCCCGTTTCCTGGAGACGCTCGACTCATCGGGCCTCGACCGGCTCCTGGCCCGTTCCACTCAGAGCATCGCGCCCGACGGCGACACCGATTTCTCCTACGATCCGGCGCCGCTCAACATCGTCGACCCCACCGCGCGCGGCGGCGTCGACTTCACCCGGTCGGGCGCCTACTCGATCTACAACTGGGAGGTCTTCTTCCACCTGCCGATGCTCATCGCCTCCAAGCTCGGGACCGAGCAGCGCCACGAGGAGGCCATGAGCTGGTTCCACCGGGTTTTCGACCCGACCAGCACCGACGGCGCCGACGCGCCACAGCGGTACTGGGTCACCCGGCCGTTCTTCGAGCACAGCGGCGATGGCTACCGCGCCCAGCGCATCGAGTCGATCCTCGCCGACATCGGCGACCACCTGGACGAACTGCGCGCCTGGAAGCACCATCCGTTCTCGCCCCACGTCATCGCCCGCCACCGTCCGATCGCCTACCAGAAGGCGGTGGTGATGCGCTACCTCGACAACCTCATCGCGTGGGCCGACATGGAGTTCCGACGCGACTCGATGGAGTCGACCAACCGGGCGCTGCTGCTCTACACGCTCGCCGCCGAGCTGCTCGGCCGGCGGCCCGAGAAGGTCCCCGCCCCCGAACGCGAGAGCCGCACTTACGCGGAGCTGGCGGACGAGGCCGGCCTCGACCCATTCGGCAACGCCAGCGTTCCCGCCGTCCTCGAGAACCTCGGACCGGCGCCCGACCTCGCCGCACCGGACGTCCCCGAGGAGCCGCTGCCCCAGTTCCCGGTGCCCTATTTCGGCATCCCCGTCAACGACCGGCTGCTCGGCTACTGGGACACGCTCGCCGACCGGCTGTTCAAGCTCCGCAACTGCATGAACATCGAAGGCGTGACCCGGCGGCTGCCGCTGTTCGAGCCGCCGATCGACCCCGGGCTGCTGGTGAAGGCCGCCGCTCAAGGCGCCGACCTCAACAGCATCATGTCCGTCGTCGCCGCCCCGTCCGCCCAGTACCGCTTCCGCTACCTCGTCGCACGCGCCGCCGACCTCTGCGCCGAGCTGCGCGCACTGGGCGAGAAGCTGCTGTCGGTGCTGGAGCGCCGCGACGCCGAAGCACTGGCCAGGCTCCGCGCCGCTCAAGAGACTTCGCTCAACGAGACCATCCTCGACATCCGCGAGCAGCAGATCCAGGAAGCCGGTGAAGCCCGGGCGGCGCTCGAGTCCGGACGGTCCGCGCTCGGCGAACGCATCAGCCACTACGATTCGTTCCCCAGAATGCTGGTCTCCGAAGAGATCGGCGTGGTCGCCCGCGGGGCCGGCCTGGTCGGCAGCCTCATCGCGTCCATGCTCCAGTTCAAAGCGGGCGTCGCCTCGATGCTCCCCACCATGAGCGTCGGCTTCGCCGGTTTCGGCGGCAGCCCGTCGTTCTCCCTGTCGTTCGGCGGCTCCAACCTCTCCGGGCTCCTGTCGAACTCCGCGTCGGGGATCTCCACCCTCTCGGGGATCGCCAACTCGATCGCGACGATGGCCGAGATGCAGGGCCGGTACACCCGCGACTTCCGCACCAACCAGTTCCAGAAGACCCTCGCCGAGAAGGAGCTCGAGCGCCTCGAAGCCGAGATCACGACGGCACTGACGCGCGAGGCCATCGCCGAGGCCGAACGGGACCGCCAGCGGAACCAGGTCGAGGACGCCGCCGCCGTGGAGGAGTTCCTCAAGTCCAAGTACACCGACGCCGAGCTGTACGACTGGATGGTCAAGCAGGTATCGGTCATCTACTTCCAGGCGTACAAGATCGCCTTCGACGCCGCCCGGCAGGCCGAGGCGATCTTCCGTTTCGAGCTGGCCGACCCCGACGCGATGTACGTCCAATTCGGCTACTGGGACAGTCTGAGGAAGGGACTGCTCGCGCCCGAACGGCTCACCAACGACCTGCGCCGCATGGAATCGGACTACCTGGTCCGGCACGGCCGCGGCCTGGAGATCACCAAGCACGTCTCCCTCGCCCAGATCGACCCGCTCGCGCTGCTCAAGCTCAAACTCACCGGCGGTGTGGAGATCGAACTGCCCGAGTGGCTGTTCGACCTCGACCACCCCGGGCACTACCGGCGCCGCCTCAAGTCGGCGGCGATCTCGATCCCGTGCGTGGCCGGACCGTACACATCGGTGAACTGCACGGTGTCGATGACCGCGAACGGCGTCCGTCTCACCGACTCGGTCACCGGCGGCTACGGCGACCCGCTCGCCTCCGGGGGCGACACGCGGTTCTGGACCAGCCCGGTTCCGACCAGCACGATCGTGACCAGCCACGGCGTCAACGACCGCGGCATGTTCGAGCTACGCCTCGAAGGCGACCGCTTCCTCCCGTTCGAGGGAGCCGGGGTCGCGAGCCGCTGGAGCATCGAGCTGCCGCCGGAGAACAACCAGTTCGACCTCGCCTCGGTCACCGACGTCGTGCTGCACCTGGACTACACCGCTCAGGTCGGTTCACCCGAGCTGGCCGACCTCGCCCGCGCCAACCTCGACACGGTGCTGCCGAACGCGGGCGCGGTCCTGTTCGTGCTCGAGGAGCAGTTCGGCACGGCCTGGCACCGGATGCTGCATCCGGCCGACGGCGAGGACCAGGAGCTCGTGTTCGATCTCGACGCCGCGCACCTGCCGTTCTGGGCGCGCGCCCGCATGGGCTCGGGTGCCCTCAGTGTGACCGGGGCCGACCTGGTGGTCGACACCCCGCACGAGGAGGGTTTCACGACCCGGTGGCAGTTGCCGGGCGAGACCGCGCCGTCCGCCGAGGTTCCCGGCGCCCGCGACCCCGGGCTCGATCAGGCGCCGCACGCGGCCATCGCGCCGACGGCGCCGCGGCCGCCGATGCTGGGGGAGTGGCGGGTGCGCATGCGCCGCGACAGCGCGGCCGACTACACGTCGCTGAACGCCGACGACGTTCGTCGCGCCTATCTGATGGTGCGCTTCGAAATCGCCTGAACGCGGGGGCTTGACATTGTCCACGCTATACACTAAACTCAAGGCCGTTCGGTGATACTTAAGGTTAGTGTATAGCGTGGACAATGGTCCGTGTTAAGGAATAAGCAGTAGCGTAAGAAGGTCATCGGCATTTCATTAAGGCACTCGGTGTTTCGGTTCGTCTCATCGGGGCCTTTTTCATTGCCCGCGGTACGGCGCCGGCGCCCCTCCGGTGAACCTGGGAGTCCCTCTCCGCACCGGCATGGAGCGCCCGAACCCCACCGGAGGGCCGGAAGCGAGAACGAGTCCGGCGCTCGCCGCCGGAAACGGGCTTGGCGATCGGGGCCGCCGGCCGTAGGCTGGCCGGGCACCCGTTTCCCGCCGCTCTCGCGAGCCCCGCGCAAAGGACCCCGATGTTCGGCACCGTCGACCTGTGGACGTACGTCGTCGCCACCGTCTTCATCATCCTGCTGCCCGGACCGAATTCGCTCTACGTCCTGTCGGTGGCCTCGCGGCGCGGACGGCGAGCGGGGTTCGCGGCCGCCGCGGGCGTGTTCTGCGGCGACTCGGTGCTGATGGTCGCCTCGGCGGCCGGACTGGCCTCGGTGTTCGCCGCTTCGCCGTTCCTGTACAACACGGTCCGCTGGGCCGGGGTCGCCTATCTCGCCTACCTCGCCTCGGGCCTGCTGCTCTCCGGCTGGAAGACCTGGCGCGCCGTCCGGCGCGGCGAAGGCCCCGAGCCCGGTTCGGCCGCCGCCGTGGTCAAGACCGCGGTGCGGACCGAGCGCCCCTATGTGCGGGCGCTGGTGGCGAGCCTGCTCAACCCCAAGGCGATCCTGTTCTTCGTGGCGTTCTTCGTGCAGTTCGTCGACCCGACCTACCAGTGGCCGGTCCTCAGCTACGGTGTGCTGTTCGTGATCCTGCAGACCTGCTCGATGGTCTACCTCTCGACCCTCATCGTCACCGGAGACCGGTTCGCGCGCATGTTCCGCGAACGCCGTGCGCTGTCGGCGGCCGGCAACGGCCTGGTCGGCTCGGTCATGATCGGCTCCGCCGCCAAACTCGCCACCACCGGATGAGAGCGAGCCGCGAAGCGCTCGGCGCCCCGCGGCTCCGTGCCGCCTGAATCATATAGGATATATCCTATATTATATAGGATCTTCAGAGGTTGCCGAGCGTGTCCAGCGCCGGCAGGGCCCGGTCGTCGTAGTCGAACAGCGCCTGGTTCTCCCAGCCGTTGCCGCTCGACGGGTCGTCCGGGTCCCAGCCGTGGCCCTCGACGCCGGTCCAGGTCGCCTCCCACCAGAACACGCCGCGGCCCAGGCCGTCCGGGACGCCCTTGACCACGTCGGCGACCGCGGTCAGCACCGCCGACTGGCTCTCCGGGCCCGCCGGATATCCGGCCACCGGCTCGGCGTCGGCGATGATGTTCGGCCAGCCGTCCTTGTCCTCGGTCGTGAACGGGTAGGCCGTCTCCATCACGTACATCGGCTTGCCGTAGCGCCCGGCCAGGTCGTGCATGTTCGACTCGAGCTCCTCGAACGTCCCGTGCCAGTACGGGTAGAACGACAGGCCGATCGCGTCGTACGGCACGCCGTGGCTCTCGGCGTTGTCGAACCACCAGCGGAAGGCGCCGTTGTCGCCGCCCTCGGCGAGGTGCAGCACGACCTCGGCCCGCGGCACGGTGTCCCGCACCGCGTCCGATCCGGCCGTCAGCAGCTCGGCCAACTGCGGCCACCGGTCCCAGCGGCCGTCCGGCCAGATCATGCCGCCGTTGATCTCGTTGCCGACCTGCACGAGCGTCGGCGCGGCGCCGACCTCCTCGAGCGCGCCGAGCACCTCGGCGGTGTGGTCGTACACGGCCGACTTGAGGCCTGCGAAGTCGAGGTCGGCCCACGCGGCGGGCTTGTACTGCTTGCCCGGGTCCGCCCAGGTGTCGGAGTAGTGGAAGTCCACCAGCAGGTCCATACCGGCCCGCTTGGCGCGCTCGCCGATCTCGACGACCTGGTGCTCGGTGTTGTAGCCGTCGCCGGGATCGACCCACACCTTGAGGCGGATGCAGTTGACTCCGCTGTCGGCGAGGATGTCGATCGCGTCGCCCTCGGAGCCGTCGGCGCGGCGGTAGACGGCACCGAGGTCCTCGGCCTTGGCGAGGCTCGAGATGTCGGCGCCGCGCACGAACGTCTTGGTCTTGCGCGGTCTTCTCCTGCGGTCGACCTCGGCCAGCGCCGGGGTCGCGCCGAGCGCGGCGACGCCGAGCGCGCCGGCGGCGGTGATGGCGGTTCTTCGTTTCATAGGGGTTCTCACTCCTTTGTGATGCGTACGATGACGACACCTCCCGCGGCGACGGGGACGCCGCCGTCGTAGACGGTGCCGTCGAGCGCGTCGACGCCCCGGAGGCCCGGGACGGCGACGTCCTGATCGGCGTGGTTGATCAGGAAGCGGTGGTCGCCGCGCTGGACGATCTCGAGTTGCTCGGGCAGGTCGCTCGGGTGGCGCACGCCCGCGTGGTCGAGGACCTCGCCCAGCAGGTCGCCCAGTCCGCTCTCGTGGTCGAGGGCGGTCGCGGCGTACCAGGCGGTGCCCGTGCCGAGGCGGTGGCGGGTGATGGCCGGATGCCCCGAGTCCGGTCCGTCGGCGAAGGCCGCGACGGTCTCGGCGCCGGCGGTGCGCACCCGCTCGGACCAGATGCGGCCTCTCGCCCCGGAGTCGAGCGTGAGCGCGCCGCCTTCGGGGAGCGGGTGGAACTCCTCGGTCCACAGCCCCAGGACCTCGCGCAGCGCCCCGGGGTTGGCTCCGGGGTGGACGGTGTCGTGCTCGTCGACGATCCCCGAGAAGTAGGAGACCAGGAGGCTGCCGCCGGCTTCGACGTAGCCGCGCAGCCGCTTCGCGGCGTCGGCGGTGAGCAGGTACGAGGAGGGCGCGACGACGAGGCGGTATCGGCTCAGGTCCGATTCGGGGTGGGCGAAGTCGACGGTGACGTGCCGCTTCCACAGGCTCTCGTAGTAGGCCTCGACGCGTTCGCGGTAGCGCAGGTCGATCGACGGCCGCCATTCGAGTTCGAGCGCCCACCACGACTCCCAGTCCCAGAGGATCGCGACTTCGGCCTCGATGTCGGCGCCGACGAGGCCGTCCAGCCGCTTCAGGTCCCGGCCGAGGGCGACGACGTCGCGCCAGACCTCGGTGTCGGTGCCGCCGTGGGGGAGCATCGCCGAGTGGAACTTCTCGGCGCCGGCCCTGGAGGCCCGCCACTGGAAGAACATGAGCGCGTCGGCGCCGCGCGCCAGGTGGGCCAGGGAGTTGCGACGCATCTGGCCGGGCGTCTTGGCGAGGTTCCGCGGCTGCCAGTTGACCGCCGAGGTGGAGTGCTCCATGACCATCCACGGGCCGCCGGCGACGCCGCGTGTGAGGTCGGCGCTCATGGACAGTTCGATGTGGTTCTCGGGACGTTCGGCGACGAGGTAGTGGTTGTTGGAGACCACGTCGACCTCTTCGGCCCACCGCCGGTAGTCCATGTCCTCGCAGTTGGGGATCATGAAGTTCGTGGTCGCCGGGGCCGAGGAGTACCGGGCGACGATGTCGCGCTGGGCGCGGTAGCCGGCGAGGTGCTCCTCGCACGAGAACCGCTTCCAGTCGAGCTGGAGGGCCGGGTTGACGCCGGGCGGAGCGGCGCCGGGCGCCTCGATCTGGTCGAACGACCGGTAGACGATGCCCCAGAAGGCCGTCCCCCAGGCGCCGTTGAGGTGGTCGATGTCGGAGTACTTCGCGGCGAGCCAGCGCTGGAAGGCCTCGGTCGAGGCCGGGCAGTAGCACTCGACGTTGGCCCAGCCGTACTCGTTGTGCAGGTGCCACAGCTCCACCGAGGGGTGCTCGCCGTATCGGGCGGCGAGCGCTTCGACGATGTGTTCGCAGGCCTCCCGGTAGGCGGGGGAGGAGGGGCACACGCCGTGCCGAGTGCCTCCGGCCAGCGTGCGGCCGTCGCGGTCGACCAGGCGGATCTCCGGGTGGGCCCGGCGCAGCCACGCCGGAGGGGAGGCGGTGGGGGTGCCCATGTCGACGCCGATGCCGGCGTCGTGGAGCAGCTCCATGATGCGGTCGAGGCCGGTGAAGTCGTATTCGCCGCGCGCGGGTTCGACGATGCCCCAGTTGAAGATGCCGAGGCTGACGAGGTTGACTCCGGCCTCGCGCATGAGGCGCACGTCCTCGTGCCAGACCTCCTCGGGCCACTGTTCGGGGTTGTAATCGCCTCCGTAGCGAATCGTCTTCAACGTGTCTCCTGTGGGGTTCCTCGCATCAAAGCTTGTGAACGTGCACAGTACTCGACTCCCAGTCTGCTGGCAACCCCCGTTCCATGCGGCTTCCGTTTCTGAATTGTGATCGTTTCATGAATACTTCTTCCTGAATAATCGCACATATCGGCCAAACGGTGGTTGCCTTGCGGATCGGGTGCCGCTAGATTCGTGTAAACGTTCACAGTCCGATGGTGCCCTTCACGGCGCTGGACACACCCTTATCGAGACGAGGACACGATGATGCGAAGCAAAGGCGCTATCGCAGCCGCCGCGGCGGCAGCGCTCACCCTGGCCGCCTGCGGCGGCCCCGCCGAAGAGGAAGAGGCCTCCGGCGACCTCGAATGGGACGCCGAGGCCCGGCAGTACGTCATGGAGGAGGAGATCGCCTCCGGCGAGGTCCCCCTCAAAGTCTGGTTCGAAGAGGACTACCTGGCCGAGGCCGTCATCGCCGCCTTCAACGAGGAATACCCCGACGTCGAGGTCGAGTACGAACTGGCGGCCAAGAACGACGCCGTCGACAAGATGGCGCTGGCCGGCGAGGCCGGAAACGGCGCCGACGTCTACATGACCTTCTACGACCAGATCGCCCGCGCCATCGACGACGGCACCGCCGCCCCGCTCGGCGAGTACCAGGGCGTCCTCGAAGAGCGCATGAGCGACACCTTCACCGGCGTGGTCTCCTCCGAAGGCCAGATGTTCGCCGTCCCGGTCACCACCGAGTCGGTCGCCCTCATGTACAACCGGACGCTCCTCCAAGAGCTGACCGGATCGCCCGAACCGGCCCGCAGCTGGGAGGAGATCGTCGAACTCGCCGGCGAGTACAACGACCCGGCCGCCAACCGGTGGACGATCCGCATGTTCACCGCCGAGATCTACCGCGCCTACCCGATCCTGTCGGCCGCCGGCTGGCAGGTCTACCCCGACGGCGACGTGGACGACCCCGGCTTCGACGACCCGGCCCTGACCGAGGCCCTCGACTACTACGCCGGCCTGCGCGAGATCTTCGACGTGCCCAGCGCCGACACCACCTGGGAGACCGTCGAAGAGGCCTTCGCCGAAGGCGAGACGCCCTACGTCATCACCGGCCCCTGGAGCTTCTCCACCTTCGACGCCGGCGCCGAGGCGAACGGCTTCGAGTACGGTGTCACCACCCTGCCGACCGCGAACGGCGGCGAGCCCGCCGGATCCTTCGCCGGCATGCACGTCGCCGCCGTCTCCGGTTACACCGAGTACCCGGCCGCCGCGCGGGTCTTCGCGAACTTCCTGGCCTCCGACGCCGGCGCCGCCGCCGTCTACGCCTCGACCGGCCAGATCCCGGCGCTGAACCGGGAACTGCTCTCGGGCATCGAAGGCCTCGCCGACGACCCGCACGTCGCCGGCATCGTCGAGCAGTCCGCCCAGGCCGAGCTGATCCCCCAGGTGCCCCAGTACTTCTGGGAGACCGGCAACGCACTGGTCGTCGACGTCTGGGACGGCCTGTCGGACACCGCCGACGCCCAGACCAAGGCCGCGGGCAGCTACAACGAGCTCCACGGACTCTAGGAACCACCGACCGTGAGTACCGCTCGGAACTCGACGCTCCCCGCGCCCGTGCCGGGCCTCGCCTCGGCGCTGGTGTGGGGAGCCGGCCAAATGCTCAACCGCCAGCTCGGGAAGGCGGCCTTCTTCTTCGCCTTCTTCGCCTCCGCCATCGGCTGGGAGCTGGCCACCGGCAATTACTACGCCGGCATGGACTACACCCCGCGCTCCAACGGCGGCTTCTTCGTCAAAGGCCTCTGGGGACTGGTCACGCTCGGCACGCAGCCGCGCGAGATGACCCTCACCGGCCTCACCGAAGGCGACAACTCCATCGTCCTCATGGCCAACGGCCTCATCGCGCTGCTCACCCTCGCGCTGCTGGCCATCGTCTGGATCTGGAGCGTCCGCGACGCCGCCCGATACCGCGCCGCCCTGAACACCGCGGCCGACCCCGAGAGCTCCCGGGAGTACTTCCGCAAGCTCTGGGACGGCGCCTTCGCCTACATCGCCCTCTCACCGGGACTGGTCCTCATCGTCTTCATGTCGGTGCTGCCGGTCCTGTTCGGCATCCTGGTCGCCTTCACCAACTACAACCGAGACAACCTGCCGCCGAAGAACCTCGTCAGCTGGGTCGGCTTCGAGAACTTCACCTCGCTGTTCGCCGTGCCCTCCTGGGCCGGCACCTTCGCCGGCGTCCTCGGCTGGACCTTCGTATGGGCCATCGTCGCGACCGCCACCACCTACATGCTCGGCTTCCTGCAGGCGGTGCTGCTGGCCAACAAGAAGGTCAGGTTCCCGCGCATGTGGCGCTCGGTCTTCCTGCTGCCCTGGGCCGTCCCCGCCATCGTCTCCGCACTGGTCTTCCGGTCGATGTTCAACGGCCAGTTCGGCCCCATCAGCCAATTCCTGGTCGACATCGGCCTGACCGACGAGCGGGTCTACTGGTTCACCGACCCCTCCCAGCCCAACCTGGCCCGCGCCGTGGCGCTCCTGGTCAACCTGTGGCTCGGCTTCCCGTTCTTCATGGCCCTGGTCGGCGGCGTGCTCACCAACATCCCCGACAGCTACTACGAGGCCGCCCGCATGGACGGCGCCGGCCCCATCGCACAGCTGCGACACATCACCCTGCCGGTGGTCCACCGGACCGTCGCGCCGCTCCTGATCCTGGCGTTCGTCACCAACTTCAACAACTTCGGAGTGGTCTACTTCCTCACCGAAGGCGGCCCGGACAACGCCGACTACCGGTTCGCCGGCAGCACCGACCTGCTCATCACCTGGCTGTTCAAACTCACCCTCGAGAACCGGCTCTACAACATCGGAGCCGTGATGAGCCTGGTCATCTTCTTCATCGTGGGGACCATCTCGGTGTGGAACCTCAACCGTTCCAAGGCGATCCGGGAGCTGTAGACCATGAGAGCGAAACAACGCAGCCCGCGCGACCGCATCGCCTCGGCGTTCATCCACCTCGAACTGGCCGTCGTGGCCGCCATCGTCATCTTCCCGCTGCTGTGGGTCGTCGGCTCGTCCCTCGGCCCCGGCGGCGGCCTGGCCAACGCCACCCCGATCCCCGAGAACGCCGGCCTCGACAACTACGTCCACCTGTTCACCCGCACCGACTACGGGCGCTGGTACCTCAACTCCCTGTACGTCGCGACGCTGAACATGGCCGGCTCGGTGATCCTGTCGGCCCTCTGCGGCTACGTGTTCTCACGCGTCCGCTTCCGCGGACGCAAAGCCGGACTGCTGTCGATCCTGATCCTGCAGATGTTCCCGACCTTCCTGACCGCCATCGCCGTCTACATGCTCTTCCTCAACTTCGGCCTGCTGGACTCCCTCACCGGCCTCGCCCTGGTGAGCATCTCGGCGGCACTGCCCTACAACATCTGGCTCATGAAGGGCTACACCGACAACCTGCCGACCAGTCTCGACGAGGCCGCCGCGATCGACGGCGCCGGCCGGATCACGATCTTCCGCAAGATCGTGCTCCCGCTCATGGTCCCGATGCTGACGTTCGTGGCCATCACCCAGTTCACGATGCCCTGGATGGACTTCATCCTGCCGCGGCTGCTCCTGCAGAGCCCCGACAAGCAGACCGTGGCCCTCGGCCTGTTCCAGATGATCACCGACCAGTACCAGAACGACTTCACCACCTTCGCCGCCGGAGCGGTCGTGCTGGCCGTCCCGATTACCATCCTCTACATCGTCCTGCAGAAATACCTCGTCACCGGCGCCTCCGCCGGTGCGGAGAAAGGATGAGCGCGATGATCCGCGGAGCCGACGTCTCGATGACCGCCGAAGTCGAAGCCCTCGGCGGGACCTACCGCGCCGACGGCCGCGAACGCGACCTGTTCGAGCTGCTCGCCGAGTCCGGCGTCGACACCGTCCGCCTGCGCCTGTGGGTCGACCCCCGCGACGAGCGCGGCGAGCCGTACCTGGGCGGCACCAACGACCTGGAGACGACCGTCGCGCTGGCCCGCCGCGCCAAGGCCGCCGGCCTCGGCCTCCTGCTGGACCTGCACTACTCCGACTTCTGGACCGACCCCAAGAAGCAGGCGGTCCCCAAGGCCTGGCGAGGCCTGGACTACGAAGCGCTGCGCGTCCAGGTCGGCGACTACACCGCCGCGGTGGCCGACCGGCTCGACCGCGAGGACCTCACGCCCGACCTGGTCCAGGTCGGCAACGAGATCACCAACGGCATGCTGTGGCCGATCGGTCGGACCCCGAGGTTCGACGACCGGACCCGGACCTTCGGGCCCGATGACGAGCCCGCCTGGGACCGCCTCGCCGGACTGCTGAGCGCCGGGCTCGCCGCCGTCCCGGAGTCGGTGCGAACCATCCTCCACCTGGACTTCGGCGGTGCGGGCGAACTCTACCGCGGCTGGTTCGACGAGATCACCGCCCGCGGCGTCGACTTCGACGTGATCGGCCTGTCGTACTACCCGTTCTGGCACGGCGCCCTCGAGGACCTGGCCGCCAACATGCGCGACGTCGGCGCCCGCTACGGCAGGGACACGCTGGTGGTCGAGACCTCGTACGCCTGGACCGGCGAGGCGCCGGCCGGCCATCACTCGGTCTTCGGTCCCGAGCTCGCCGAGACCGGCGGCTATCCGGCCACAGTAGAGGGGCAATCGGCGTTCCTGCGTGACCTCTACCGAGCGGTGGCCTCCGCGCGCGGGCTCGGAGCCGTCTACTGGGAACCCGGATGGCTCCCGGTCGAGGGCACCACCTGGGCCTCGCGCGCCGGCATGGAATACGGCGACGACCTCGCCGAAGGCGGCAACCCGTGGGCCAACCAGGCGCTGTTCGACTTCGACGGCAACGCCCTGCCGTCGCTGCGGGCGCTCGGCGGCGCGTGAGACCGGCCCTGGAGGAGAGTCCTTCCCCTTGGGACTCCCGCGGGTGCCGCGGGTGCCGGGGGATAATCATTGACGACGCAAGGGAGTGCTGAGGAACAGTGACACGGAAACGACCGACGATCCACGACGTCGCAGCGGCCTCGGGGGTTTCCAGGGGCACGGTGTCGCGCGTCCTCAACGGCCAGGGGAACGTATCGCTCGCCGCCGAGATGGCCGTGAAGCGGGCCGTCGCCGAGACCGGGTACGTGGTCAACCGGGCCGCCCGCAGCCTGAAGACCAGCCGCACCGGATCGGTCGTCATGGTCCTCTCCGAGCCGCAGGAACGGCTGTTCGAGGACCCGAACTTCAGCGTGCTCATGCGAGTGGCGACCAACCAGCTCGCCGAACGGGACATGTCGCTGGTGCTCATGATCGCCGGCGACGACGGCGGCCGCGACCGGGTGGCCCGCTATCTGCGCGGCGGCCACGCCGACGGCACGCTCCTGGTCTCCACCCACGCCGGCGACCGCCTGCTGGAGGCCGTCGAACGCAGCGGCGTCCCGGCCGTGGCCTGCGGCGCGGTGCTCGGCAGCGAGAGCGTCATCCCCTACGCCGCCGCCGACGACCGCGGCGGGGCCCGCGACATGACCGAATACCTCGTCGCGCAGGGCCGTCGCAAGATCGGCATGATCACCGGTCCGCTCGACACGCCCGGCGGCTCCCTGCGCCTCGAAGGCTTCACCGGCGTGCTCGGACGCAAGGCCACCAAGCAGACCGTCGTCCACGGCGACTACACGCAGGCCGGAGGAGAGGCCGCCATGCGGCGGCTGCTGGAGGACGTCCCGGACCTCGACGCGGTCTTCGTCGCCTCCGACCTCATGGCCGCCGGCGCGCTGCAGGCCCTCCACGCGGCCGGCAGGCGCGTTCCCGAGGACGTCGCCGTGGCCGGGTTCGACGACTCCGCGATCGCCACGGCGACCCGACCCATGCTCACCACCGTGAGGCAGCCGCTCGACAAGGTCGCCGAGGAGACCGTCCGCCTCCTGACGGCACTGCTCGACGAACGCGAGGTAGAACCCGTCGTCCTCCCGACCGAACTGGTGGTCCGCGACTCCGTCTAGTCCCAATGTCGTTCGGTTAGGGCTGGGGCTTGGGTGTCGAGTAGGGTCTTAGCCGCTGGGAACGAAGAAGGGGCTTCTTGATAGAACGGTTGTGCTGCAA
>NZ_BAAGXZ010000015.1:0-113204 GCF_054779575.1 Glycomyces halotolerans | reverse complement strand
TGAAGAACGTGGAGGTGGATGTGGAGGCTCTGGCGGCGAAGGGGATGGGCTTCGAGCGGCTCGACCAGCTCGCCCTCGAACACCTCTACGGCGTGCGGTAGGTCCTGCACCCGACGTACACGACAGGGCCCGGAGCGAATGCTCCGGGCCCTGATCGTTACCCCACACCCAATAGAATCGAAACGATTCCCACCTCTCGGTGACTCACCCTTGTGAAGAACTCGTATCGTGTTCCCCGATGCATGAGAATCTACGGACCGAGGATCGGTGCACCACGCGAAAACCATCAGAGGTTCATTAGAAAAAAATCGCCCCTCAACGCCTGCGCCACGCCCGGAACCTGCGGGAGACGCGCCGGGTCACCCGCTTGACCAGGACTCTCGCCAGTTCCTTCGCCGGCGCCTCCTCCACCGGCGAGGCCAGCCTGGAGTCCGGCTGCTTGCGGAAGGCGGCGTCGACGGCCCCGACGATCGCCTCGGCGGCCGCCTGCGTCAGCGCCGGATCGGTCTCCTCCGGCGGCTCCCCGCCGTCGGTCCGCTCGGCGAGCCGGTCCAGGTCGCCCATGACGCGAACCCCGAGCCGCCGCACCTGCCGGGCCGCCTCCGCCCCCAGCTCGCAGGACCGGTCGAGCGCCCAGTCGGGAGTGACGATGGCCGGCTCGTCCGGGCCCGGCTTGCGGGCGGTCTTCATGCGCTTGACCGCACCGTGCCGGAAATAGGTGTGATAGGCCGCCGGCGGCAGATTCCGTGCCGCGAAGGCCTCGTTGCAGCGGCGCACCAGCTCCACCTCGTGCCAGGTCAGCGACCGGTTCGCCTGGTCGGGCCGGGGCCGCAGCACCCCGTCGGGCAGCGCCAGCAGCTGCTCGAACGACCGCGTCAGCATGCCGGGATCGGACTCGTCGGGCACGATGACCGTGACCCGGCCGGGTCCGACCGCCTCCGCCCACCGCTCCACCAGCCGGCCGTGGCGGTGCCGCAGCCAGAACTTCCGGCTCGTCCCCTCCTGAGCGTGCCGGTTGAAGACGACGTCCAGCCAGCTCTCGTAGTCGAGCGTCAGGTCGTTCTGGACGTACTGCTGCCACTGGGACGGCAGGATCTTCGCCAGCGGTCGCAGCGTCACCGCGATGTGGACGGTCTCGCCGCCCAGATCGGCCACGGCCTGCTTGACCGCGGTGTCGTCGGCGTCGGCGAAGAACTCGCTGGAGATCACCACCCGGTCGGTCGGGGCGGCCTCGACGTCGGCGACGAGCCGCTCCCATTCGACCGGTTCCTGGCGGCCGACGCCCTTCATGCCGGGCTCCCCGGTCAAGCCGAGCACCGCCCGCATCGGATGCCGTTCCTTGTGCGCCACGGTCGTACCGTGTTTCGGCAGCTGCTTGCGGGCGCGGTGCAGCGCCCCCTGAATCGCGGTCGTCCCGGTCTTGTGCGGTCCGATGTGCACCAGGCACGATCCCGCAGGAAGCGCCCACGCTCCTGATCGCACAGCATCCTCCGAGGCCATGCCGCGCAGAGTACCCACTCGACCTCAAACCATCCGTCATCACTCCCGCGTGTCACCGCCCGTGCGAGAGGCTTCGTCAGCCCCGAGCGTCGAGCACGCCGGCGATCTGCCTGCGCGAGGTGATGCCGAGCTTGCGGAACACCTGGCCGAGATGCCATTCGACGGTCTTCACGCTCACGAACAACTCCTGGGCGATCTCGCGGTTGGCCAGGCCCTCGGCGGCGAGCCCCGCCACGCGGCGTTCGCTCGGCGTCAACGCGTCCACCCCGGAGTAGAACAGCTTTCTGACCTGCGCCCCGCTCGATCGCAGCTCATAGTAGGCCTGTTCGGCGACCGGCACCGCGCCGATCGACCGCGCCAGCGACATCGCCTCTCCCAGAACGCCTCGGCACTCGCGGCGCCGCCCCTCCCGTCGCAGCGCGGCGCCCAGCCCGAGCAGCGCTCGCGCATGCTCCAACCTGGCGGGCGATCCCTCCAGGACAGCGACGGCCTCCCGCAAGCGCTCCATCCCGTCGGCCCCGCCCTCGACCATGCCGCGCACCCGCAGCGACTCCCCGAGGGCGCGCGGAGCGCCCCAACGCCGAGCGAAGCCGAGTTCTTCCTTTGGAGCGACGGCACGCTAGCCATGGACTGGGAGTACCTGATCACGGTCGCCGACAAGTCCTGAACACCAGCCGGCCGCGGCCGGCGCACGCCCATCGAACCTGTGCCCGAAACACGGAAGGACCCCTCAGCATGACGAGCGAACTGGACACCAAGGACCTCGAAGCGAGAGTCAAGCAGATGTACCGCGAGGTGGCGACCGCCCCTCATCGGGAGTTCCACTTCGAGACCGGGCGCGAGCTCGCCGAGCGGCTCGGCTACCCGCCCGCCGAACTCGACGCGATCCCGGCCGCCGCCGTCGACTCGTTCGCCGGCGTCGGCCACTACCTCGACCTGGCCGCGGTGAGCGACGGCGACACCGTGCTCGACCTCGGCAGCGGCTCGGGAACGGACAGCTTCCTGGCCGCCCGCCGGGCCGCGCCCGGAGGCCGGGTCATCGGCGTCGACATGACCGATGCGCAACTGGACAAGGCCACCGCACTGGCCGCCGAAGCCGGCATCGCCGGCGTCGAATTCCGCCACGGTTTCATCGAGCGGACGCCGGTCGGCGACGGCAGCGTCGACGTGGCCGTGTCCAACGGCGTGATCAACCTCTCGCCCGACAAACCGGCCGTGTTCGCCGACATCGCACGCGCCCTGCGGCCGGGCGGCCGACTCGCGCTGGCCGACATCGTCACCACCGAACCGCTCCCCGAGTGCGTCACGTGCGATGCCGCGCTGTGGGCCGCGTGCATCGGCGGGGCGATGCAGATCGACGCCTATCTCGAGGCGATCGGCGACGCCGGGCTCGCGGTCGAGACGGTGCGCACCAACGACCGGTACCGGTTCCTGTCGGACTCCGCCATGGGAGCGACGGAGCGGTGGGGGGTCAAGAGCGTCTCCCTGCTCGCCCGCAAGCGCTGACGACCGGGACGAGGCGACCGGAGGCCGGGGGCCGCCGGTCGCGGCGGTCAGGCCTCCACCGGGGTGGTCGGCTTCGGCGGGTCGTCGAGTTCGGCCAGCTCCAACTGCCACAGCGACACGTCGTACCAGGCGCCGAACTTGTACCCGGCGGCCTTCAGCAGGCCCACCCGCTCGAAGCCGAACGCCTGGTGGATCGCCTCGCTCCCGGGGTTCGGGCTGGTCACGCCCGCCATGACGCTGCGAAAGCCCTGCCGCTCCAGCATCGCGAACAGCCGGCCGTACAGCGCCCGGCCGACGCCCTTGCCGGTCCGGCCGTCGCCGATATAGATCGTCGATTCGGCGGTCCAGGCGTACGCTCCGCGCGGGTTCCACGGCTTCGCGTAAGCCAGTCCGACGACCTCGCCGCCCTCCTCGGCGACCAGCCACGGGTACCGCTCGGCGTATTCGGCCAGGTCGCGTCGCCACTCGTCCTCGGCCTGCGGCTCCGTCCGCAGGTTCGCGGTGCCGTGGGCGATGTGGTGGTTGACGATCGCGCAGGCGGCGGGCATGTCGTCGGGGCGGGCGAGGCGCACGGAGAGGGTCTCACTGGTACTCATGGGGACCAACCCTATCCACGGTTCCGCCGTGCCCGCGCCGACTGTGACCGTGTCACCAGACGGTGCTGGGGCGCCAGGTGACGATGGAGGGACGCAGCCCGCCGGTGGAGCGGAAGTCCTCCACCGCCCACGCCAGCGTGTTCAGCGCGATGTGCGAGTCGGCCGGGAAGGTGCTCTCACTGTCCATGTCGCGGTAGAGCTTCACATCGGGCAGGTGCTCGTCCTCGGAGTAGGTGACCCAGGCGCCGGGACCGTAGTCCTCGCCGCCTGGGCCGAAATAGGCGAGCGCCCCGACCTCGGTCTCGGGATCGGTACTGATTTTGAGACCGTGGTCGGGCCGCCCGCCCGCCTCGTACCCGGGCCGGTCGCGCACCAGGGCCGTCGGGACTTGGACCAGCTCGGCCGCCATGATGGTCGCGATGGCGGCGGCGACGCCGTCGGGGTCGCAGGCGAGCAGCACCTGCGGTCCTCTGCTGGTCTGGAGCCGGAACTCGGCGCAGTAGCCGGATATGCGGGCGCTCGCTGGACCGGCGCTCATCGGTGGTGCTCCTTCCGAGAGCGGAGAGACAGGCGTGAGCGACTGGGGATCGTGATTCGACTCAAGACGAACAGCCATGGCGGACACCGCACCTCATCATGTCGGGGATGTGTCAACGACAGTACGTGCGTGATGGCGCTATATGAGCGATGAGTCGGGAAATTGACAATAGTGCGCCGATGCGCGGTGACAACTTGCGTATGCAATTAGCAGTTTCTATTGAGGAGTGCGCATTCGAGGGCCGAATGGACGCCGCCGGCACCACAATGCAACCGCTTGTGCCCCGACCGGCGTCCCCGAACAGTGGCCGTTCCCTTGCCGCGCTGACGTTCCGCCGCACCGAAAGAGTCGAGATCGACCTCGGGCGAGTACCGCGGCGGTTTTGTCGGACACCGACAGTGTTCTTTGTCGGCTCCGCACTCCCCATTCAGACCCGCCGCCGATCGGCGGTCGATAGCGCACCGGCCGCTGTCGGGGATACGTCAGCTCCCGCTCCCCGCGACTCACCGGACCATAGGCCCCACGTGCCGAACATGGCGACCTTGGCGCGCAGCGGCGGATCGACCCGGCCTTCCGTGTCCCGCACCAGCATGGACAGGTCCTGGCCCTCCTTGCGGTGCCCGCGCATCCACCAGTACCAGGCGAGCGGAGCCGTGAGCCGGTGCGCGGACGCCGCCTCACCGGCGACGATCATGCGGCGGGTCGCGGCGCTCAGGTTGCCGTGGTCGGCGTCGAGGACTTCGAGCCACTCCACCTGCTCGGCCCGCTGCAGATGCGGATCGGCCTCCTCGGCGCGGGCGGCGTAGCAGGCGGCGTGGGCGCGGTACATGTCAGCGGTCTCACCGATTTCGGCGAGCCGCTCGGCGGCGTACTCGCGGACCGTCTCCAGCAGGCGGTACGGGCCCGGCCGAGGGAGAGGGCCGCGTCCCGGGTCGGAACGCGGCCCTCTCCCTGCTCCGATGCGGAGCTGCCCTCGCAGTCGGGTCTCGGTGGTCAGCCCTTGATGGCTCCGGTGATGACGGCCTTGGAGAAGTGCTTCTGGATGAACGGGTACATGATCACGATCGGCAGGATCGTACAGATCACGACGGCCATCTTGATCGAGGAGTCGGGGGCGACCTCCTGGCCGGCCGCCCGCAGGTCGGCCATCGCCGCATCCTGCCCCGGCAGGCCCGTGGTGGTCAGGATCGCCCGCTGGAGCAGCACCTGGATCGGCTGGTCGTCGAGGCTGGGGGTCAGCAGCACCGCCTGGAAGTAGATGTTCCAGTAGAACACCGCGTAGAACAGGGCGATGACGGCGAGGATCGCCTTCGACATGGGCAGCACGATGCGGAACAGCGTCCGGAACTCGCCGGCGCCGTCGATCTTGGCGGAGTCGATGAGCTCGCGCGGGACGCTGTTCATGAAGAACGCGCGCAGCACGATCAGGTTGAACGCGTTGAACGCCATCGGCAGGATCAGCGCCCAGAACGTGTTCAGCAGGCCGAGGTTCTTGACCACCAGGAACGATGGCACCATGCCCGGCTGGAACAGGAAGGTCAGCAGGATCAGCATCAGCAGCGGCCGGTGGAACAGCGTCCCGGGCCGCGAGAGCCCGTAGGCGGCGCCGATGGTGATCGTCATGCTGATCAAGGTGCCGATCAGCGTGATCTGCGCGGTGTAGAGCAGCGAGTCGGTGAACTCGCCGCCGCCGAGCACCACCTTGTATGCCTGGAGGCTCAGGTCGGTCGGAACGAAGACCATGTTGCCGCCGGCCTGGGAGACCGCCGATTCGGTCGACAGGCTCGTGACGACGATCGCCCAGATGGGGATGATTACGGCGGCCGCGTAGGCGGTCAGAAAGGCCGCCTTGGCGAACTTCCCGAAGCGGGACGGCTCCTCGTCCCAAGCGGCTCTCTTACTGGCCCGCTTCGGTCGGGGCATTGTGATACCGGTCATGACTTCTTGTAGATCCCTTGTTCTCCGAGGCGGTGCGCGACGTTGTTCGCCACGAGGATGAGGACGAGTCCGACGACGCCCTTGAACAGCCCGGCCGCGGTCCCGTAGGACTCGCTGAGCGCCCCGGGGCCGAAGGTCTTGTAGTACACGAAGGTGTCGAGCACTTCGGTGGAGGACCATCCGATCTGGGTGCGCTGCACCAGGTACTGCTCGAAGCCGACGCTGAGGATCTGGCCGAGCTGGAGGATGACCAGCAGCACGATCACCGGCCGGATCCCCGGCAGGGTGATGTGCCACAGGCGCCGGGCCTTGCCGGCGCCGTCGACGGCCGCGGCCTCGTACAGGTTCGGGTTGATCGAGGCCAGGGCCGCCAGGAAGATGATCATGCCCCAGCCGGCGTCCTTCCAGGTCCACTGCATCCAGGCCAGGAAGAGGAAGCTGTCCGACGACCGCGTGATGTCGAAGCGGTCCCCGCCGAGCGTCAGCGCCCACTGGCTGAACAGGCCGTTCGGCCCGAGGACCTGGGTGAAGATGACGACCACCAGAACCCAGGAGAAGAAGTACGGCAGGTAGACGATCGACTGGAACGTCGCCCGGAGCTTCGAGGAGACCAAGCTGTGCATCAGCAGCGCCAGGACGATCGACAGCGGGAAGACGAACAGCAGCTGCGAAACCGCGAACTTGAGCGTGTTGCCCAGGGCCAGCCAGAACTGGTCGTCGGTGAACAGCATCTGGAACCACGTGAACCCGACGATCGGGTTGTCCCACACCGGCCGGTACGGGTTGTAGTCCATGAACGCGATGACGTTGTACAGCGATGGGTAGTAGAAGAACAGGCTCAGCTGGATCACGGCCGGCAGCGTCATCAGCAGCAGCGGCCAGTCTTGTCTGAGCCGGTGGGAGAACTTGCGTTTGCGGTAGACGCGCCGGACGTCCGAGCCGGCCGCGGGGGCGGTCGGCGGTGCCGCTCGAACAGGCGTGGAGTGTGCCATGGTGCCTTCGCTGGGTGGAATCGGAGGACTGGAGTGCGGCCCCCGGGGCGGGCTCGAGCCCGCCCCGGGGCGGTCGTCAGTGCAGCGAGTCGTACGCGGACTTGAACAGTTCGCGGTCGGCGTCGCCGCCGTCGGCCCTCCACTGCTCGAGCGCGTCGTCGAACGCCGACATCTCGGCGCGGCCGCGGATGATGTCCTGAACGATGCCGTCCATGGTCTGTCCGGCGGCGGCGCCGGCGGAGGAGGCCTCCATGCGCAGGCCTTCGAACTGGTTCTCGGCCATGTACTGGAGCGCGTTCTCGTTGTACTCGAAGCGGGTCTCCACGACCTCCTTCTTGCCCTGCAGGAAGAACTCGGTCTTGCCCGACATGGCGGTGTAGGCCAGCGAGTCGTTCTTGGTGTTGTTGCCCTCCTCGGTGAAGGCCGGGGCGCCGTCCTCGTCGTACTCGAAGTGCGTGCCCTCCACGCCGTACTGGATCAGCTCGAACTCCTTGGTGCCGATCGGGGCGGCGCAGGCGTTGCAGACGTCGAGCAGCTCTTCGATCTGCTCGACTTCCATGTCCTTGCGGAAGAACAGCCAGCCGGAGACGTTGGTCGCGTACGACACGAGCGGGTCGCGGCCGCCGTAGCCCAGCGGCGGGAGCGGCGCCATCTTGAAGTCCGGGTTCTCGCCGGTGCCCCAGTCGGGCATCCAGTCGTAGGCGCCCCAGCCGTTCTGGTCGATGAGGACGTCGCCGGCGACGAACGCGGCCGGGGCGTCGAGGGCGTCGGTCCCGGCGTCGGGGTGCTGGAGCTTCTCCTCCACCAGCGTCCGCTGGAACTCGATCCACTCGCGGTACTCGGGCCGCTCGTAGTCGTGGAGCATCTCGTCGCCGTCCTGGCGCCAGCCGTGCCCGCCGGCGAGGCCGAACCAGGCCGGGGAGAACCAGTCGACGCCGGCGAAGGCCCACTTGCCGGCCGAGTCGTCGCTCCAGGTCCGGGCGAGCTCGAGCAGTTCCTCGACGGTGGTCGGGACGTCGAGCCCCGCCTCCTCGAGCAGGTCGACGCGGTAGAAGCAGGCGTTGGACGGGCCGCCCTCGAAGATCCACGGCACGCCGTAGATGCGGGCGGTCTCGGCCTGGTTCTCCGGGTCGGTCGACCAGACCGAGTTCGCCCACGCCTTGGTCGGGCGGGCGGCCAGCAGCGGCCAGCGGTCGGCGATGTCGCCGGAGACGATGTCGGTGATGTCGGCGAAGCGGTTGACGACGGTCTCGCCGAAGTTCGTGTGGTCGTCGCGGGCGTTCCACTCCGGGATCATGATCGCGTCGCCGAAGTCGTTGGCCTGGAGCCAGGTCACCGAGGCCTCGCCGTAGGTGTTCCCGTCGATCTGGTCGAACTTGATCTTGGTCCCGCCGGTGGCCTCCCGCATGACCTCCCAGTAGGGGTCGTCGGAGTCCATGACCGGGCCCCAGTTGGGCACGCGGACCGTGTACTCGCCGCTGTTGCTCGGCATGTCGGTGACGGCCGGCTCGACGGGGGAGGGGTAGTTGAGAAAGGCGCTCGGGTGGTTGGGCGGATCTCCCACCAGGTCGGGCTGGTGCGGCAGGTCGAACGGGACGTGGTTGGGCAGGATGTCGAGCCCCACGTCCACCGACTGCGCGCTGCCGCTGTTGGAGGACACGTCACCGCAAGCCGAGATGACGGGCAGACCGGCGGCACCTGCGGCGCCGAGGCCGGCCGCCTTGAATAGGGAGCGGCGCCTGAACGGCGATCTGCGGGAGGGAGTAGCCACGTTGCTGTCCTTTCGGTCAAGTATTCGTGAGGGTTGAGGGATGGCTGAGCCGGTAGTTAGTTCGGCTGCTCGATAAACTAAAGTAGCGCACGGTGATGACCCGCACAAGCGGGGGGCTCTCCGAATCGATCGCGGAATGATCACGTTTCGGGAACACGCCCCCGCCAGAGGCGCCGGCGGCCGGCCGGCGTCGCGCACCGGGGCCTGCCGACAACGGGTTGTCGCCATCGATGAGAATGGGCCACAAGTTCAGCGGGAGGCACAGACATGGCGATGCGCATAGCGGCGAAGGCCGCGGGCCGCGACGGCGGAACGGAGCCCGGGTCCCTACGGGCCCGGCGCGCCGATTTCACCGACGTGCGGGCCAACAACCTCGGCTACGTCCTCCGGCAGGTCAGGAGCGACGGCCGCTGCTCGCGCGCCGACCTGGCCGCCAAGACCGGATTGAACAAGGCCACCGTCTCCAGCCTCGTCGCCGAGCTCATCGAGCGGCGCGTGCTGCGCGAGTCGGGCTCGGTCATCGGCAACATCGGACGCCCGGCGGTGCTGCTGAGCGTCGACACCGGCTACTACGCCTCCCTCGGCGTCGAAGTCAACGTGGACTACATGACCCTGGTGGCCGTCGACCTGGCCGGGAACCGGCTCCTGTCGTGGCGGCGCGCGCACGACGGCGCCGACTCGACCCCCGGCAAGTCGGTATCGGCGCTGGCCGGCCTCGCCAAGCGCGCGGTGGACAAGATGGACTCCGAAGGCCGCCAGATCCTCGGCCTGGCCGTCGCGGTGCCCGGCACCATCGACAACGACGGCGTCGTCCAGGCCGCCCCGAGGCTCGGCTGGTCCGACTTCGACCTCACCGCGCGACTCCGCCGCGCCATGCGCGACCCCAAGTACGCCGTCTCGGCCGACAACGACGCCAACCTCGGCGCCGTCGCCGAGCAGCGCTTCGGCGCGCACGCCGGGCTCGCCAACATGCTCTACCTCACCGGCGAGATCGGCCTCGGCTCGGGCCTGATCATCGACGGCGGCCTGCGCCGGGGCGCGGGCGGCTTCGCCGGCGAGATCGGCAACCTCCGCATCGAGGTCGACGGCCGCTCAGGACTGGTCGACGAGCTCGCGAGCATCCGCGCCGTCCTCACCGCCCTGGCCGAATCCGACCGCATCGCCGGCACCGAGGTCGAGGCCGAAGTCGAGGACGTGGTCACCCGCGCCCGCGCCGGAGAGGCCGGCGTCATCGAAGCCCTCGAACGCGTCGGCCGCGCGCTCGGCGCCGGCATCGCGCCGGCCGTGGACCTGCTCAACCCCGAAGCGATCGTCCTCGGCGGCCACTACCCGGCCCTGAGCAACTGGATCGTCCCGGCGGCCGAGGACGAGCTCGCCGAACGCGCCCACGCCGCCAGTGTCGGCACCACCCGGATCGTGGTCTCCTCGCTCGGCCACGAAGCCCCGGCGCTCGGCGCGGCGACCGGCATCCTCAACGACATCGACGCGGGCCTCATGCCCACCCCGCTCGGCAGCTGAAGCCCTTCGTTCCCGAACTGTTACCTCGCCCGAACCCGCAGGTGGCGACCTCGGTCCGCCTGCACGGAGACGCCGGCGCCTTGACTGCGACGACCGCGCGGGTGTAGAACTCAATGCATTCCTGAATCGAAGCGCTTCGAAAAGCGCAGGCACCTTCCCTGTTTCACCAATCGAAGCGCTTCGACAAGACAGCGACGTCCAGCAAGGAAGTCTCCATGACCCTCACCGACGACCGGCCCGCCTTCCGCGACCCCGAGCTCCCGCACTCGCATCGAGTCGCCGACCTCCTCGGCCGCCTCACCCTCGAAGAGAAGCTCGGCCTGCTCCACCAGTACCACCGCCCGATCGAACGACTCGGCATCGGAGCGTTCAAGACCGGCACCGAAGCCCTCCACGGACTCGCCTGGCTCGGCGAGGCCACCGTCTTCCCGCAGGTGGTGGCCCTCGGCGCCACCTGGAACCCCGAACTGGTCGAGCAGGTCGGCGCCGCCACCGCAGACGAGGTCCTCGCCTTCCACCACCGCGATCCCGCCCGAGCCGGCCGCAACGTCTGGGCCCCCACCGTCAACCCGCTCCGCGACCCCCGCTGGGGCCGCAACGAAGAGGGCTACTCCGAAGACGCCTGGATGACCGGCCTGATGGGCTCGGCCTACGCCCGCGGCCTCAAAGGCGACGACCCGACCGTCTGGAAGACCGCCCCGACCCTCAAGCACTTCCTGGCCTACGGCAACGAGGCCGACCGCTGCGTCACCTCCTCCAACATGCCGCCGCGCGTCCTGCGCGAATACGAGTTCGCCGCACACCGCCCGGCACTGGCGAACGGTGACGCGGTCGCGGTCATGCTCTCCTACAACCTCGTCAACGGACGCCCGGCCCACGTGACCCCGCTGGTCAACACCGAGCTGCGGACCTGGACCGCCGACGAGGTCCTCGTCGTCTCAGACGCCTACGCCCCGAACAACCTGGCCGGACTCCAGGGCTACTTCGACGACCTCCCCGCCGCCTACGCCGCCGCGGTCAAGGCCGGTCTGGACTCCTTCACCCAGGACGACGACCGGCCCGAGGCCGTCCTCGACCACCTCCGCACAGCCCTCCAGCGCGGCCTGATCGACGAGAACGACGTCGACACCGCCGTGCGCCGCAACCTCCACGTCCGATTCGGACTCGGCGAGTTCGACCCCGAGGACCCCTACGCCGACATCGACGACGCGGTCGTCAACTCGCCCGAGCACCGGACGCTCGCCCGCGAGGCCGCCACCCAGTCGATCACGCTGCTGAAGAACGACGGCATCCTCCCGCTGCGGCCTTCGAAGAAGCTCGCCGTCATCGGACCGCTGGCCGACAAGGTCATGGAGGACTGGTACTCCGGCACCCTCCCGTACGCCGTCACCGCCAAGGACGCGCTCGGCGACCGCGCCGACGTGACCTACTGCGAGGGCGTCCACCGCATCCGCCTGCGCCACAAGCACGGCAACCTCACCGCCGGGCCCGGAGGCGAGCTGACGTTGACCGACACCACCGGCGCCGCGGCCCAGTTCGACCTCTACGACTGGGGCGGTTGGTCCTACCTCGCCCGCAGCGTCGAGAACGGCAAATACCTCGACGGCACCAAGGACGGAGCGGTCACGGTCGACTCGCCCGGACCGCACGAGTTCGACGTGACCGAGACGTTCACCATCGTCGAGGTCGCCGGAGGCAAGGTCGCCCTCCGCCAGGTGCACCGGGCCGAGGACGCCGAAACCGGCAGGTGGTTCGGCCTCGTCGACGGCCGCCTCGCCCTCGTCGACGACGCCGAGGACGCGGCGGAGTTCGACTTCGACTTCGTCCATCGGGGCCACGAGCGGGCCGCCGAAGCCGCCCGCGGAGCCGACGTCGCCGTCGTCGTTCTCGGCGACCACCCGCTGGTCAACGGCCGCGAGACCGAGGACCGCGAGGACCTCTGGCTGCCGGACGCGCAGCAGATGGTCCTCGGAGCGGTCCAGGAGGCCAACCCGAACACGGTCCTGGTCATCGTCTCCTCCTACCCGTTCGCGGCGAACTGGGCCGACCGGCACCTGCCGGCGATCGTCTGGTCCGGCCACGGCGGGCAGGAATGGGGCAACGCGCTGGCCGACGTGCTCTACGGCGACCGCGACGCCGAGGGCCGGCTGCCGCAGACCTGGTACACCGACGCCGCCGAGCTGCCGGCGATGCTCGACTACGACATCATCGCCTCCGACGCGACCTACATGTACTACCTGGGCAAGCCGCTGTACCCGTTCGGGCACGGCGAGTCGTACGCCGAGTTCGCCTACAGCGACTTCCGGGTCGACGCCGAGCGCGTCCGCCCCGGCGAGGAGCTGAAGGCGACCGTCACCGTCGCCAACATCTCCGACCGCGACGGCGTCGAGGTCGTGCAGCTCTACTCCCACCAGTGCGGCTCCCGCGTCAAGCAGCCGCTGCGCCGGCTCCGCGGCTTCGAGAAGGTCCGCCTCGCCGCGGGCGAGCGGCGGCGGGTGACCTTCACGATCGCCGTGGACGACCTGGCCCACTGGGACAACGTCACCGGCCGCATGATCGTGGAGAAGAGCCGCCAGCGCCTCATGATCGGCCGCTCGGCCACCGACATCGTCCTGTCGGCCTCGGTCCGCGTCGACGGCGAGGTCGTCGGACCGCGCGACCTGTCGGCGCCGCTCGAGTCTGCGGCGAACGACGCCTACTCCGGGGTGCTGTGGCGCGACGAGGACCGGTTCCGCGGCGACGTCATCGCCGCCGAGGAGGGCGGCGGCTGGATCATGTTCGGCGACTGCGACTTCTCGGGCGGATACGAGACCGTCACCGCCCGCGTCGCGGGGCAGCCGTCGCACCTGTGCCTGCGCGTGGACGATCCGCTCGACGGCGACGTGCTCGCCAAGATCGACACGCCTTCGACCGGCGGCGTCTACGACTACACCGACGTCACGGTCGACCTCGGCCGCGTCGACGGCGTGGGGGACCTGTACGTGAGCTTCGAGAACGGCGCCGTCCGCCTGGCCTCGCTGCGCTTCGGGCGGACCGCGCGGTGAACGGCAAACGCGGAGTCACCATCGCCGACGTGGCCGCGAGGGCCGGGGTGGCGGCGAGCACCGTCTCCTACGTGCTGAGCGGGAAGCGGTCGATCTCCTCGTCCACCGCCCAGCGCGTGCTCGACGCGGTCGCCGAGCTCGGCTACCACCCGCACGCCGGCGCTCGCTCGCTGGCCTCGCGGAGGGCCGGCGTCATCGCGATGATGCTGCCGCTGCGCCACGGCATGCACCTGCCGGTGCTGATGCAGTTCGCCTCCGGGGCGGTCACCGAGGCGCGCCGCCACGACCAGGACGTGCTGCTGATGACCGCCGACGAGGGCCCGGCAGGGCTGGCGCGCGTGGCGGCCTCGGCGACCGTGGACGGCCTGATCCTCATGGACGTCGAAGTGAACGACCCGCGCGTCGAGGCGTTGCGGCGGCTCGGCCTGCCGAGCGTCCTCATCGGGTTCCCCGGCGACGCGGCGGGGCTGACGTGCGTCGACCTGGACTTCACTGCCGCGGGACGCGAATGCGCGGACTACCTCGTCGAGCGGGGCTGCGCCGACATCGCGCTGCTGGGCGCCTCGGAGGCGGTCTACGAGCGGCGGACGGGCTTCGCCGAGCGGGTCCGCGCCGGTTTCCTCGGCCGCCGCGACGGCCGCGCCCGCATCGAGGCCCGGCCGTGCCCGGACGACCCGGTGTCGGTGCAGCATGGCGTCAAGGAGCTGCTGGCCTCCCGTCCCGATCTCGACGGTCTGGCGGTGCACAACGAGCCGGCGGTGCCGCACGTCATGCACGCCCTGGCCGATGCCGGCAAGCGGGTGGGGGAGGACTTCCACGTGGTCGTCATCGGCCCCGACGAGGTCGGCGAGCGGGTCCACCCGCGGCTGCCCTCGGTGCTGGTGCCCGCCGAGCGTCTCGCCGAGATCGCGGTCGGCCACCTGATGCGCAAGCTCGACGGCCTCGAGGTGCCCGACTCCACGCTGGTCGAGCCGCAGTTGAACCTCCGATAGGAACCGAGAAGACGAAGGCCCCGGAGCTCCGGCTCCGGGGCATTCGGCGGTGCGATGCCTATCCTGGGTCGGTGAGTACTTCCGCGACGCCCTTCTCGGCGAGCCATTGGTACGGGTCGACCTGCTGGCCGTTGACGCGGACCTCGAAGTGCAGGTGCGGGGCGGTCGAGTTGCCGGTCGTGCCGGTGACCGAGATCTGGTCGCCCGGTTCGACGCGGTCGCCCACGCCGACCAGGAGCTCGGAGGCGTGCGCGTAGGCGGTCTCGAGTCCGCCGCCGTGGTCGATGACGACGAAGTTGCCGTAGCCGGACATCCAACCGGAGTACACGACCTCGCCGGCGCCGATGGCCCAGATCGGGTCGCCGTGCTCGTTCGCGAAGTCCATGCCCGCGTGGAGACGTCCCCAGCGCGGACCGTAGTGGGAGCTGATGTGGTCGTGGGAGGGCCAGAGCCACTCGGGGGCGACGGCCTCCGCCGCGGCCTGCGCCTCGGCCTCGGCCTTGGCCTCCTCTTCGGCCTTCTGCCGTTCGGCCTCCTCGACTTCGGCCTGCTTGGCCGCTTCCTCCGCCGCCTCCTGGACGGCCTTCTCTGCTGCTTCCGCGTTCTCCTTGGCTTGCTGCGCAGCCTCACGCTCGGCGTCGATCGCGTCGATGACGCGGTCGACCTTCCACGAAGCCCGCACCACGGTCGCCTCGCCGGAGGAGGACTCCAGCGAGGCGTCGGCGGCCGTGCCCGGACCGGTCAAGGCGGCCATGACCGAGCCGGCGGCGATCGCGCCGATCAGACCGGCGGTCACGAACCGCCAGCTGTGACGTTGGCGACGGATCCGGCGGAGGCGCCGGACGGCTTCGAAGCGGCGGCTGCTGAGCTCGCTGCTGGGGGAGTCGCAGTGTTCATCGTGTGTGCCCATAGCGAGTGGAAACGTACCCGCACCGATTCCGACAACCAGCTCATGACCAGGCGATACTACGCTCGGTCCTGAACTGTTGCCGAACTTTTGAAGACGTCGGGTCGCCTGCCGTTCACCCGAAAGGCGGATGCGAGCGATGAATGGTGTTGGGAGCGTGACACTCTGTGACAGGGACGATATCGCCACGACGGTGACGCACGTCCCCGCCTAGACTTGACGAGTCCGCCGATCCCCGGCCGACCGACCCGCGCTGAAGGAGTCCCATGATCACCGCCACCGGTCTCGAGCTGCGCGCCGGAGCGCGCATCCTCCTGTCCGGGGCCGATCTGCGAGTGCAGGCCGGCGACCGGATCGGACTCGTCGGCCGCAACGGCGCCGGCAAGACCACCACGCTCAACGTCCTCGCCGGACTCGCCCAGCCCTACGGCGGCCGCGTCGAGAATAACGGGCCCTTCGGCTACCTGCCGCAGGACCCGCGCTTCGCCGACCTCTCGCAGACCGCCTCCAACCGCGTCCTCTCCGCCCGCGGCCTCGACCAACTCCTCGCCGACCTCGGCAAGACCGAGGCCGAACTCGCCGAAGCGGTCGACGACGACCAGCGCGACCGCCTCGTCCGCCGCTACTCCCGACTCGAAGAGCAGTTCGCCGCCCGCGGCGGCTACGCCGCCGAATCCGAGGCCGCCCGCATCTGCTCCAACCTCGGCCTCGAGGACCGCATCCTCGCCCAGCCGCTGCAGACCCTCTCCGGCGGCCAACGCCGCCGCGTCGAACTCGCCCGCATCCTCTTCGCCGACGACGGCGACGGCGTCCTCCTCCTCGACGAGCCCACCAACCACCTCGACGCCGACTCGGTGAACTGGCTGCGCGGCTTCCTGTCGGCCCACAAGGGCGGACTCGTGCTCATCACCCACGACGTCGACCTGCTCGACGAAGTGGTCAACAAAGTCTGGTTCCTCGACCCCACCCGCTCGACCATCGACCTCTACAACCTCGGCTGGAGCGCCTACCTGCGCCAGCGCGCCGAAGACGCCGAACGGCGCAAGCGCGAGCGCGCCAACGCCGAGAAGAAGGCCGGCGCCCTCACCCGCCAGGCCGCCAAACTCGGCGCCAAGGCCACCAAGGCCAAAGCCGCCAAGAACATGCTGCGCCGCGCCGAAGCGATGATCGACGACCTCGACGACGACCTGCTCAGCGAAAAGGTCGCCGACGTGCGCCTGCCCCAACCGGCCTCCTGCGGCAAAGTCCCGCTCACGGCCGCGGGCCTGTCCAAGAGCTACGGCTCCCTCGAGATCTTCACCGGCGTCGACCTGGCGATCGACCGCGGCTCCCGAGTGGTCATCCTCGGACTCAACGGCGCCGGAAAAACCACCCTGCTGCGCATCCTCGCCGGATCCCTCGAACCCGACACCGGCGAGGTGACCCCAGGCCACGGACTGCGGATCGGCTACTTCGCCCAAGAGCACGACACGCTCGACCACACCGGGACGGTCCTCGAACAGATGCAGTCGGCGGCCTCCGAGTCGGGCGCCGACCCGACCGAGACCGAACTGCGCAAGATCCTCGGCGCGTTCCTCTTCCCCGGCGAAGACGTCTACAAGCCCGTCGGCGTGCTCTCCGGCGGCGAGAAGACCAGGCTCGCGCTGGCGAGCCTGGTGTGCTCGGGCGCGAACGTGCTGCTGCTCGACGAGCCGACGAACAACCTGGACCCGGCCAGCCGCCAGCAGGTCCTCGACGCGGTCGACCGCTTCGCCGGCGCGATCGTCATGGTCACCCACGACCCGGGAGCGGTGGAGGCCCTGCGGCCCGAACGCGCGATCCTCCTGCCCGACGGCGACGAGGACCTCTGGTCCGACGACCTCATGGAACTCGTCGAACTCGCCTGACAGCAGCGGCGGGCCGATCTAGCCGGAGTACATCAGCACGATCGCGGCGCAGGCCCCGGCCGCCGCCGACGCCAGCGGCGCCTTGACCGAGCGGCCGCGCGGCCCGTGGGCGGTCGCGGCCACCACCAGCCACGGGCACAGCGCCACCCAGCCGTACTCGGGCCCGTCCGGGCTCGATCCGCTCAGCGGCGCCAGCAGCAGCGCCAGGAGCGGTCCGATCATCAGCGGCCACGCCGAGCTCGACCCGATCCGGCGCAGGCTCTCCACGATCGCCGGGCCGCACGCGGCGCACACCAGCGCCGGCATCAGCAGCAGCCACCACAGCTGCCCGGGGTGGGCGGCGATCTCGCCGACGGCGGCGTTGTAGGTGTCGGCCAGTCCCGCCGGCCACGAGTTCCCGAACGTCGCGGCGACGGCCAGCACGCTCAGCGCGGCCCCGGCCGTGCCGAGGATGTGCCAGGGGCGCCGCCGCGCGAAGTACAGGCACAGCAGCGAGACGGCGAACCACGCCGCCCCGTACGACAGCAGCGCCGCGATCCCGAGCAGGCCTCCGGCGCCGGCGGCGCCCAAGAACGCGTCGAAGCCGCGCACCCGCCGCTCCGAGGCGACCGCCCCCGCCGCCAGGGCCGCCGCGCAGGCGGCCGCGGAGACGCCGTCGATGCCGAGCGTGGTCCACGCGGCCCACGGGGCGAGGACGAGCACCGGGGCGAGGGCGCGGGCGGCGACCGGTCCGGCGACCGACCGGACGGCCACCAGCGACAGCGGCACGGTCAGGCACGACAGCGCGGTCACGGTGATCGCCAGGCCCGCCTGCGACCCCGAGAAGGCCACCAGCTGCTCGACGGTCCGCACCGCGCCTGGGGTGTCGGTCGGCGTGGTCGTGGTGTCCACATTGGTGTGCAGCGCGCCGGACCATGTCAGCGAGGCCACATAGGACAGCACGAGTAGCTGGTGCCACGGCATGCGCGCCGCCGCCGGACGGGAGGCGAAGACGAGCACGGCGGCGGCCGTCAGCGGCGCGACGACCATGCCGGCGGTGACATGGAGCGACAGATTCTGCGCCGGCCACCACGGCAGCGTCGAGGGCGCGACCACATCGGAGGTCCGCACGGCCGCCGAGGCCAGCGTCAGCGTCACCACCAGCAGCGACAGCCAGGTGACGATGTCGCGCGCGCGGTGGTGGCGGACCCGCCCGGGGGCAAGGGCGTCCGCCGGACTGGTGGACGGAGTCTGCGGCGCGGTCACGGCTAGAAACTATCGGGTATCCGACAGAAGCGACCGTGGGGCGGTGGAACTCCGGCAAACTTCACAAGACACCTTCATCACCGTCCGTGCTCAAGGAAGGACTAATGGCACCCGACGCTGCCGCACCCCGCAGTGACCTCGCATCGGACACTGCTCCAGGCTCATCCAGAACCGATCCGAACCGGCAGGTGCGCGGCGATGAGCGCCGCGAGCTGACCGAGTACGTCACCTCCGAATACCTGAAAGGGCAGAGCATCCGGGACATCGCTTCAACCATAGGCCGCTCATACGGTTTCGTGCACCGACTCCTCTCCGAAGGCGGCGTCAAGCTCAGGACCCGCGGCGGCGCCCGCAAAGGCTCCCGACGCTGAGGACCTGCCCAGTGCGCGCCGCGATGCAGGGCGCGTCACTGGGGCCGCACACGAAATAATCGGGCCCGGCTCCCGCGTTGATAATCAACGCCGAGAACACGCCAAGCACGACGAAGCCCGAGCCCGGACCCCGGCACTTGGGCTCCTGACGGGAGGGCCCGAGTGGCATCTATGGGAGCCGCCGGATGGGACGCCATGCGTTCCCTCAGGCGAGGCGACGAGGTCAAGGGCGTCAAGCTCACCCGCGGCGTGAAGCGCCGCATCCTCCGCTTCGCCCGGCCCTACGCCCGCGACATCGCGGTCTTCCTCATCCTCGTCACCGCCGCCGCCGCGGTCGGCGTCGCCACCCCGGTCCTGGCCGGCAACATCGTCAACGAACTCACCACCGCCGAGGGCACCCGCCGCGGCGTGCTCATCCTGGCCGGCATCATCGCCGGACTGGCCGTGTTCGAAGCGCTCATCTCGCTGGCGATGCGCTGGTACGGCGCGAAACTCGGCGAAGGGATCATCTTCGACCTGCGCCGCGTCGTGTTCGACCACGTGCAGTCGATGCCGGTCGCCTTCTTCACCCGCTCCCAGACCGGCGCACTGGTCTCGCGGCTCAACAACGACGTCCTCGGCGCACAGCGCGCCTTCACCACGACCCTCTCCGGCCTCGTCTCCAACGGCATCGCCGTGGCCCTGACCCTGGGCGTCATGTTCTTCCAGTCCTGGCAGATCACCCTGCTGTCGCTGGTCCTGGTGCCGGTGTTCATCATCCCCGCCAAATGGGTCGGGCGGAAACTCGCCGCGCTCACCAAGGAAAGCTACGACCTCAACGCCGCCATGAACACCCAGATGACCGAGCGGTTCAATGTGGGCGGAGCGATGCTGGTCAAGCTGTTCGGCCGCCCCGAGACCGAGTCCAGCGAGTTCGCCGACAAGGCCGACCGCGTCCGCTCCATCGGCGTCACCACCGCGATGTACGCGCGCACCTTCATCGTCGCCCTGACCCTCGTCGCCGGCCTCTCGCAGGCCCTCGCCTACGGTCTCGGCGGCGTCTTCGTCTTCAACGGCACCCTCACCGCCGGCACCGTCGTCACCCTCGCGCTGCTGCTGACCCGGCTCTACGGGCCGCTGACGGCGCTGTCGAACGTCCGCGTCGACGTCATGAGCGCGCTGGTGAGCTTCCAGCGCGTCTTCGAGATCCTGGACCTCAAGCCGCTCATCCGGGAAGCCGAGGACGCCCGGCACCTGCCCGAGAGCGCGTCCTCGATCGCCTTCCGCGACGTGGAGTTCCGCTACCCCGGCTCCGGCGACGTCTCCCTGGCCAGCCTCGAGGACCTGGCCCGTCCCGACCTCGGCGACAACGGGCACACCGTTCTGCAGGACGTCTCGTTCACCGTCGCCCCCGGGGAGCTGGCCGCGCTCGTGGGGCACTCCGGGTCCGGCAAGACCACCACCGCGAACCTCGTGCCTCGCCTGTACGACGTCACCGGCGGCGCGGTCGAGGTCGGCGGCGTCGACGTGCGCGAGATCAAGCTCGCCTCACTGGCCGCCCACATCGGCATGGTCACCCAGGACGCCCATCTGTTCCACGACACCGTGCGCGAGAACCTGCGCTACGCCAGGCCCGAGGCCACCGACGCCGAGATCTGGGAGGCGCTGGACCGCGCCCAGATCGGCGAGGTGGTGCGACGGCTCGAATCCGGCCTCGACACGGTCGTCGGCGAGCGCGGCTACCGCTTCTCCGGCGGCGAGAAGCAGCGTCTGGCGATCGCCCGGGTGCTGCTCAAGGCGCCGCCGATCGTGATCCTCGACGAGGCCACCGCGCACCTGGACTCGGAATCGGAGGCGGCCGTCCAGGACGCGCTCGACACGGCCCTGGAGGGCCGGACGGCGTTGGTGATCGCCCACCGGCTCTCGACGGTGCGGCGGGCCGACAAGATCCTCGTCCTCGAGGCGGGCCGCCTGGTCGAGACCGGCACGCACGAGGAGCTGGTGGGTCGCGGCGGGCTGTACGCCGAGCTGTACCGCACGCAGTTCGACGACCGGGCGGAGCGGGATCCGGCCCCCGGCCGCTGAAGGCGGTCGAACCCTCACAGATCATGCCAGTTGCAGTGAGTTAGGTCATATTCGGGGGGAGCGATTTCAGTTCTGGCCCGTTCACGGCCGAGATCCGAGTATTTTTTCGCCGGTACCCGGCCACAAGCCGTCGAAATTCCTGTAAGGTCCAAAGGCCAGCTCGACCAGGGAACTGATCGGGGTGGAGAAGCGCCAGCAATGGCGGAATACCTCGGGTCGCACGGCGGCCTGGTTCAACTAGGTCTTAAACCCCCTGGGAAAAACCGGTCGCCGGCCCGAAAATCAACATCGCAAGGATAGTAAGTAATGGCGCAAGGCACCGTTAAATGGTTCAACGCGGAAAAGGGCTTCGGCTTCATCGCTCCGGATGACAACGGCCCCGACGTGTTCGTCCACTTCTCCGCGATCAGCGGGAGCGGCTACCGTTCACTCGAAGAGAACCAGCGGGTGGAATTCGACGTCGAGCAGGGCCAGAAGGGTCCGCAGGCCGCTAACCTGCGCTCCATCTAGTTCTGACTCTGAGAACACGAAGCCGCCGACCTTCCTTCGAAGGACGGCGGCTTCTAACGTGTCCGGAGCGTCAATCGGTGTAGTAGCCCACCAGCCGGATCCATTCGATGTCGGAGGCCGTCCACGGCAGCCGCCGCTGTTCGGTCACCTCCCCTGCCGCGTCCACGAAGTACAGCGTCGAACCGGCCTCGCTCATCGCCGCCACCAGCATCGCACCGTCGGGCAGGAACACCACGTCCTGCGTCTCCTCCTCCACCGGCAGCTCCAGCTCCGCCCCGGTAGCGGTGTCGACGTACCTCCCGCAGTGGTCGAACGGCCTGCCGTCCCCCGCGGTCTCGTCGACGTGCAGGCAGGCGGACGACAGATCCGCCGACACCGAACCCAGCCCCAGGACAGTCGGGTCGTCGTCCCAGGCGGCGATGCCGGGCAGTTCGACCCTCTCTGACCCGTCGGGCCGCACCGCGGCGCCCTCACCGACCAGGTACCGACCGTCCGGAGTCCACAGCGGCGAGCAGCCCACGCCCGCCGGCAGCGGCACCCGCTCGCCGGTGACCAGGTCGAACACGTACGACTCCGGATCGCCGACCGATTCGGGCTCGGTGATCACGACCCGGTCGGAGTCCGGCGCCCAACTCGGCGGGCACGACCAGTCGACGGTGAACGTCGCGACCGGCGCGGCGTCCGGTTCCGACAGGTCCACCAGCGACCACCCGCATGATTCGCCTTCGGCCTCGCTCCCGCTGAGCAGTGCGCGCCTCCCGTCGGGAGCGACACTGTAGTACCCGCTCGGTTCGCCGCCGTCCAGCGACGTCGCCGCACCGCCCTCCAGGAGCGCCGTGTATGGACCCGGGTGCATGAGACCGACCCGGAAGTACAGGCGCTCGGGAAGGGCTTCCAGCGCCGCCTGCGAGCCCGAAGGCTCCAGGCCGGGCCACGAGAAGCCGTGCTCGTCCCATTCGCTCGGCCGCATGGCGCCGCAGCCGTCCCCGTCCGTGGTCGGGGCCTCGGCCGGCGCCGTGGTCTCTCCGGCCGGCGGAACGAACGTCCCCTCATCGGGGAGCACCAGCGCGGCTGCCGCCATACCGGCGAGCGCGATACCGGTCACCGCCCCGAGCGTCCCGGCCGCCAGCCGTCGCCTGCCGATACGGCGGGCCCTGTGCAGCGCGCCTTCGGTCAGACCGGCCGAAGCGCCGCCGCCTTCGGCCGCGCGTCGGCGCAGCACGTCGCCGAACGGTTCAGACATGGGACGCTCCTTTCGTGGTCGCCATCCCCGGCCCTGGCCGGGCCGGGGGAGTGTCGGGGAAGCTGAGCTCGGGGAAGTGCTGCCGCAGCCGCTTCAACGCCCGCTGCGTCCTGGCCCGCAGCGTCGAGACCGGACATCCGAGCGTCTCGGCGGCGGCGGTCTCGGTCAGGTCCTCGAAATAGCGCAGCACCACCGCCGCGCGCTGCTTGGCCGGCAGCGACAGCAGCGCGGCGTGGACCGCCAGACGCAGCGCGGCGTCGGGATCCTCACCGCCGGCCTCCGGCAGGACCTCGGTCGCGATCTCGGCGACCTTCGTCCGCCGCCAACGGCTCACATGCAGGTGGTACATGGTGCGGCGGGTGTAGGCCTCGGCGTTCTGGCTGCGGTGCAGCCGCTTCCAGGCCCGCCACGTCCGCGCCAGCGCCTCCTGCACGAGATCCTCGGCGAGCCCGCGGTCGCCGGTGAGCAGGAACGCCGAAGCGGTCAGCGCCCCCGACCTGGCCTTGACGAAGTCCTCGAACTCGCTCAGCCGCGTCGGCGGCGCACCCGGCGGCGCTGTCGGTCCGTTCACGTTCGGGCATCCGTTCCATCGATGGGCATGCGAATCATTAACGCAGACTGGAAACCGAGCCTCGCCGCGCATCGGCCGAACGGTCGCTCCCTCCGAACCGAACGGACGAGGCGGAAAAGCGATTGTGCCGCTCCGGGCTGCCGGACACACTGAATCCCATGCAGATCACCGAGTTCGGAGCCGCAGACCCCGAACTGATCGCCGAGTCCTACGAGCTCCTCGCCGCCGCCCACGCGGCCGACACGCCAGAGAACCCCGCGCCGGTGCGCCGCTTCTTCGAGACCACCTTCACCCTTCCTCGGCCCGGACGCTCCAGGCGATCCGCCGCCGGCGACGACTACGAACTGCGCCAGTGGACCGGCCCCATCCCCGCAGATCTGCTGGCCACCATGTGCCGCATGGAGAGCATGATCGTCAGCGAAATCCCGCTCGGCGACCTCGACGTCGAGGCCGAAGAGGTCGACACCGAGAAGATGCGCGCGATGGAACGCGTCAACGAAGCCGAAGGGCGCATCCGCGTCGACAGCGTCGCCGTCGACCGCGCCACCGGCGAAGTCGTCGCCTGGAGCGAGATCACCGTCGACGACGGGCCTTACCGCGACGCCCACCAAGGCATCACCATCGTCGCCCCCGGCCACCGCGGCCACCGCCTCGGCCTGCTGGTCAAACTCGCGAACCTGCGCCAACTCCGCGAGCACTTCGACCGCGTCGAAGCGATCTGGACCGACAACGCCGACGTCAACTCCCACATGATCGCCATCAATGAACAGCTCGGCTACGAGACCGTCGACGCCTCGGCCGACTACCACCGCAAACTCGAAAGCTGAACGACGCTGTGCAGATACACCGACTCGACCCCGCCGACACCGCCCTCGTCGACCGCCTCCACGCGATGAAGGAACTCGCCCGCCGCAGCGACACACCCGAACTCGCCCCGGTACCGGCACCACTGTTCGCCGGCGAACTCGCCCACCCGCCACCCGGCGCCGCCCAGCACGACTACGTGGCGCTCGACGACACCGCGGTAGTCGGCCACCTGCACCTCTACCTGCCCACAAGAGACAACCGCCACTACGCCGAGGCCGACATCACCGTCCATCCCGAACGGCGTCGCCGCGGCATCGGAACCGCACTGCTGGAGCGGCTCCTCCAGACCGCCCGCGCCGAGAACCGCCGCGAACTCAACGTCGTCGCCCGCACCGCCTGGAACGACGGCCCCACCCGATCCCACGCAGGCCCGCGGTTCCTCGAACACCGCGGATTCACCAAGGCCCTCACCGAAGTCGACCGGCGGCTCGAGCTCGCCGCACTCGACGACGACACCCTCCACCGCCTCTGGGAACCGGCAGCCGCGGCCGCCACCGACACCTACGAGATCCTCACCTGGACCGGCCGCACCCCCGAGCGGCACCTCGAACCGCTGTGCCGCATGGACTCCATGATCTTCGACGAGATCCCCCTCGGCGAACTCGACATCGACCGCAGCGACGTCGACATCGCCCACCGCCGCGTCTACGACGACCACCACGAGCGCCTCGGCTTCACCGTCCTGCGCGCCGTCGCCGTCCACCGCGACGGCGGCGACATCGTCGCCAACACCGAACTGTTCGGCTACGACGGCTGGAACCACTCCTTCCAAGGCATCACCATCGTCGACCCCGCCCACCGCGGCCACCGCCTCGGCCTCCTGGTCAAACTCGCCAACCTGCGCCGCTTCCGCCGACGGTTCCACCGCGTCATCGACGTCTGGACCGGCAACGCCGACGTCAACACCCACATGATCGCCATCAACGAACAGCTCGGCTACCGACCGGTCGACGCCCGCGTCTCCTACAAACTCCAGCTCTGACCAGCGACACCACCGCGAATAATTCAATTGCCGCCCGAGACGCGAACGACCACACTGAACCCATGGAAATCTTCGAACTCGAACCCGCGGACGGCGAACTCGTCTCCGGCGCCTTCGAGGTACTCCGAGCCGCCCACGACACCGATGCACCCGAAACCCCCGTGCCCCACCGCGGCGTGTTCGCTAAGAGCCTGATCCACCCCATGCCCGACGCCGACGAGCACCACTTCGTCGCCGTCGAAGGCTCGCAGGTCCTCGCCCACCTCGGCGTCGAGTTCCCCAACCGCGAGAACCTCAACTGGGGCTTCGCCGACCTCGTCGTCCACCCCGACCACCGCCGCCAGGGCATCGGCACGGCCATGCTGGACAAGTTCATCGAACTCGCCCGCGCCGACGACCGCACCGAAGTCGCGATGGCCGCCCGCACCACCTGGGAAGACGGTCCCCGCCGCAGCGACGCCGGCCGAAAGTTCCTCGAACAGCACGGCTTCACACTCGCCCTCACCTGCGTCAATCGACGCAGCGCCGTCGACGCGCTCGACCCGGCTCAGGAACGCGAACTGCACGACCAGGCAGCCAAAGCCGCCGGCGACGACTACGAGATCATCTCGTGGCTCGGCCGCACCCCGGCGCCGCTGGTCGAGACCATGTGCCGCCTCGACTCGATGATCCTCTCCGAGGTCCCCCTCGGCGAACTCGAACTCGAACCCGAGCACATCGACGCCGAACTCAAAGAGGCCAAAGCACTCCGCAACGAAGCCGTCGGCATCGTCCCGGTCACCACCGTCGCCCGCCACCGCGCCTCCGGCGAAGTCGTCGCCAACACCGTCATCGGCGTCTTCGACGACCCCGACTACGACGACGGCTTCCAATGGATCACCATCGTCGACCCCGCCCACCGCGGCCACAAACTCGGCACCCTCGTCAAACTGGTGAACCTCCGCCTGCTGCGCGAGCGATTCCCCCGAGTGCGGCACGTGTGGACCGACAACGCCGACGTCAACGCCCAGATGATCGGCATCAACGTCAAACTCGGCTACGAACCGCTCGATGCCACCGCCGAATACCAACGCAAACTCGACTCCTGAAGGTGTCCCCGCCCACAAGCCGACCATGTCAGTGGCGCGAGCCGCTCATGGTCGGCTATTGTTCGTAGCTGGCCCGCAAAGCGGCCCGAATCAGGCGCGTCCCGCCCCCATCACCGTCGGCTCATGGTGAAGCAAAGCATCCGCGGAACGTGCATCACACATGTTCTCGCGGAAGGCGACCCATGACTCTCGACCCGACTGTGTCCGATGCTGCCATGCAACAAGACGACACCAATCCAGAAACCCCCCGAAACACCCAGACCGAAGCTGCCGTCGAACCGTTCACCGTCGGGACCGACGAAGTGAACACCACTCCCGACGGACCGACCTTCGAGAACCTCGGACTCCCCGAGAAGATCAGCGCCGCGCTGGCCGAGCGGGGCATCGACGTGCCCTTCCCGATCCAGGCGGCCACCATCCCCGACGCCATGGCCGGCCGCGACGTGCTCGGCCGCGCCCAGACCGGCTCGGGCAAGACGCTCGCGTTCGGCCTGCCGGCCCTCGCCCGCCTCGCCGAAGGCGGACGGACCAAACCCGGCAAACCGCGCGCGATCATCCTGACCCCGACCCGCGAACTGGCGATCCAGGTCGCCGACTCCCTGCAGACCTTCGGCGACGCCGTCGGCATCGAAATGAAGGTCGTCTGCGGCGGCACCGCGTTCTCCCGCCAGATCGACGCGCTCCGCGCCGGAGTCGACATGCTCGTCGCCACCCCGGGCCGCCTGCGCGACCTGATCCGGCGCGGCGAGTGCTCCCTCGAATCGGTCGAAGTCGCCGTCCTCGACGAGGCCGACCAGATGGCCGACATGGGCTTCCTGCCCGAGGTCGAGGAGCTGTTCGACATGCTCCCCGGCGGGCAGCGCATGCTCTTCTCGGCCACGCTGGAGAAGGAGATCGACGTCCTGGTGCGTAAGTACCTGACCGACCCCGTCCAGCACTCGGTCGACCCGTCCGCCGGCTCGGTCACCACCATGGCCCACCACCTGCTGCTCATCGGGCCGCGGGACAAGGCCACCATGACCGCCGCCATCGCCGGACGCCCCGGCCTGACCATGGTCTTCGTCCGCACCCAGCTCGCCGTCGACCGCATCGCCGACGAACTCCAGGACGCCGGCGTCAACGCACAGGGCCTGCACGGCGGCATGTCCCAGCAGGACCGCTCCAAGGTCCTCGACCGGTTCAAGAACGGCCGACTCGATGCCCTCGTCTGCACCGACGTCGCCGCCCGCGGCATCCACGTCGACGGCGTCGACATGGTCCTCCACGTCGACCCGCCCAAGACCCACAAGGACTACCTGCACCGCGCCGGGCGCACCGCCCGCGCCGGACAGTCCGGCGTCGTGGCGACCCTGGTGCTCCCGCACCAGAACCGCACCGTGTTCAGCCTCATCGAGCGCGCCGGCGTCGAAGCCAAACGCCACTTCGTGAACGACAACTTCGGCCCCGAACTGGTCGAACTGCTCGGAGCGCGGAACTTCACCGACCTGCGGGCCGCCTCCTGCGAACACCAGGCGCTGCGCAACGAATCCGAGATCGAGCGGCTCGAACGCCAGATCATCCGGATGCGCGAAGACGTCGAAGGCCTCCGCGCCGAAGCCGCCCGCCTCCGCGAGCAGGCCGAACGCGAGATCATCGAAGGCCCCTCCAAGCGCGACAAGCGCGACCGGGGACCCCGACGCGACCGCGACGGCGGCGGCCAGCGAGGCGACCGGCGCGGCGGCGGAGGCTACCGAGGCAACCGCGACAACGACCGACGCGGCGGAGGCTACCGAGGCAACCGCGACGACCGCGGCGGCTACCGGGGCGGCCGCGACAACGACCGCCAAGGCTTCCGAGGCGACCGCGACACCCGCGGCCGCGACGACCGCGGCGGCTACCGCGGCGACGGCGACCGGCGCGGCGGCGGAGGCTACCGAGGCAACCGCGACGACCGCGGCAGCGACCGCGGCGGATTCCGAGGCGGCCGCGACGGCGACCGGCGCGGCTTCAAAGGCGACCGCGACGACCGCGGAGGCCGCGGCTTCAACCGCGACCGCCGCGAACGCTGGTAAACCGCGATAAAACGAATGAGGGCCGGACACGCACGTGTCCGGCCCCCGTCCGTCCCGTGAGTCAACGGCGGCGAACCGCCTCCTCCACCAGCTCCAGGATCCGCATGATCGCCAGATCCTCGCGGCCGGTCGCCAGATACCGCACCAAGCCGTCGTACACCAACTGCAAGAACCCCGCCAACACCTCGATGTCGACGTCCGTCCGCAGCACCCCGATCTCCCGCTGATGCTCCAGACGCACCCGGCTGGCCTCGGCGATCGCCTCACGCCGGCGCCCCCACGCCTCGGCGAACTCCGGATCGGTCCGCAGCCGCCTGGCCACCTCCAACTGCGTGCCCAGCCACCCGGCCGTCTCCGGCTTGTCGGCCGCCGCCGTCAAATCCTGCATGACCCCGACCAGGCCCCGCTCGGCCACCGTCGCGGCCATCTCCGCCGCGTCGACCGACGCCACGGCCAGGAACAACGCGTCCTTGTCACGGAAGTGATGAAAGATCGCCCCGCGCGACAAACCCGTCGCCTCCTCCAGACGCCGCACCGTCGCACCCTCATAGCCGAAACGCGCGAAACAGGAGCGTGCGCCGTCGAGGATCTGCTGACGGCGCGATTCGAGGTGTTCTTGGCTGACGCGAGGCACGCGGCAATCTTGCCATCCGCCTATGGTCGCGGGCCAGCGCGTCGCCTACCGTTGTGCCGATGAAGATGAGCGACTTCTGGGAGCGCATGGAGGCGACCTTCGGCGAGGGCTACGCCCACAGCGTCGCCGCCGACCACTCGATCGGCATGCTCGACGGCCGCACCGTCGAACAGGCACTCGCCGACGGCGACAACGTCAAGGCCGTATGGATGGCCGTATGCCGGACCTGGCCCGACCGCGTCCCGGCACGCCTCGTCCGCTGACGCCCCGATGAGCTCGCCCCTGCGAGCTGCGCCCTGTTCGAACAAGCCGTTGCCCTAGGTTGTCGGTCCAGGGGACTACCGTATTCGGCATGGCGAAGCAATCAGGTTCCAGGGGAGGCAGCGGTATGAACACCGCTCAGGACAAGGGCAAGGCGCTGGACCTCGCGCTGGCCCAGATCGACAAGCAGTTCGGCAAGGGCTCGGTCATGCGGCTGGGCGAGAAGCCCAAGCAGAGCATCAAGACCATTCCGACCGGTTCGATCGCGCTCGACGTCGCCCTCGGCGTGGGAGGCCTGCCGCGCGGCCGCGTCGTGGAGATATACGGACCTGAGAGCTCGGGGAAAACCTCGCTTGCCTTGCACGCCATGGCAAATGTGCAAGCCGAAGGCGGCGTGGCGGCGATGATCGACGCCGAGCACGCGCTCGACCCGACCTACGCCGAGGCGATCGGCGTCAACGTCGACGAGCTCCTGGTCAGCCAGCCGGACACCGGCGAGCAGGCCTTGGAGATCGCCGACATGCTCATCCGCTCCGGCGCGGTCGACCTGATCGTGGTCGACTCCGTGGCCGCGCTGGTCCCGCGCGCCGAGATCGAGGGCGAGATGGGCGACTCGCACGTGGGCCTCCAGGCCCGCCTGATGAGCCAGGCGCTCCGCAAGATCGCCGGCGGCCTGAACAACACCGGCACCACTGCGATCTTCATCAACCAGCTCCGTGAGAAGGTCGGCGTTATGTTCGGCTGTGCCTCCTGGTACACCAAGGTGATGCTGGCAGACGGCACCAAGATGCCGATCGGGAAGATCGTGAACCAGAAGTTGGACGTCGAAGTCCTTTCATACGACTTCGATTCAGGAAAAGTCGTCCCGCGAAAGGTAGTCAACTGGTTCAACAACGGGAAGGCTGAGGAGTTCTTGCACTTCAAGGTCGAACGTGCCGGAGCTGGCACGGGCAACAGCAAGGCCGGCCTTGCAATGACTCCCAACCACCTCATCCGAACTCCCGGTGGATGGCGCGAGGCGCAGGAGATCCGCGTTGGCGACCGAGTCCTGCTAGCTGAAGAGCATCAGCTCAGTGAACAGCAGTGGCAGGTCATCCTCGGAACTCTCATGGGCGATGGCTCACTGGGCGAGCCCGTCCGCTCAAGCGCCCCGAGCGCTCGATTGCGGCTGGGCCACGGAAAGAAGCAATCGGCCTACCTTGATTGGAAGGTGTCGCTCCTCGAGAATATTGCACATTCTCGGAGCGAAAACGAGAAAGGGGCCGTGTTTGCAGACTTCACACCCCTGGCCGAGCTGGGGGAGCTGCGGCAAGCGGTGTATTTCGGCGACGGGAAGAAGCATCTCTCATGGGAGTACCTGAAAGCGCTCAGCCCTCTTGCGCTGGCCATCTGGTACATGGACGATGGGTGCTTCACCGTTCGCTCGAAGGGTCTTTGGGAGAGCACGAAGGGCGGCTCGGGCCGGATTGAGATCTGTGTCGAAGCCATGAGCGAGGGTTCGCGCCAGCGTCTGGTCGATTACCTCCGCGACACACATGACCTTGATGTCAAGCTGGCTTCCAAGGGCCAGCGTCAGGTCAGCACGATCAGGTTTACGACGGCAGCCACTGCGAGGTTCCAGGAGCTGGTAGCGCCTTATATTCCGGAATCGATGGAATATAAGTTGCTTCCGCGGTTCCGCGGTATGTGCGAGGTTAAGCCCGAATTCTCGGAGTCTGAGTTCGGTCTGGTACCTGCCAAGGTACTTTCGATCCAGGCCAAGCGCGACTACCCGATCATGAGTCGCTATGACCTCGAAATCGAGGGCACGCACAACTACCTTGCAGACGGGGTGATGGTTCACAACAGCCCAGAGACGACCTCAGGTGGGCGGGCGTTGAAGTTCTACGCCTCGGTTCGGCTCGACATCCGGCGTATCGAGACGCTCAAGGACGGCGGCGAGGCCGTCGGCAACCGCACCCGCGTGAAGGTCGTCAAGAACAAGGTCGGGTCGCCGTTCCGGCAGGCCGAGTTCGACATCCTCTACGGGCACGGCATCTCCAAGGAGGGCTCGCTCATCGACATGGGCGTCGAGCACGGCATCGTGAAGAAGTCCGGCGCCTGGTACACCTACGAGGGCGACCAGCTCGGCCAGGGCAAGGAGAAGGCCCGGCTCAACCTCAAGGAGAACCCGGACCTCGCCCTCGAGATCGAGAAGAAGATCAAGGAGAAGCTCGGCGTCGACGCCGCAGCGGAAGCCGCCGGCGGTGAGGCCGAAGTTGAAGAAGCCCCGGTCGACTTCTAGCCCGGACGACCCCGAGGCCGCCCGGCAGTACTGCCTGCGACTGCTGTCGGGCCGGCCGAGGACCCGCGCCGAGCTCGGCGCGGCGATGCGCCGCAAAGGCTTCGAGGAGGAGCTCGTCGCCGAGATCCTGGAGCGCTACTCCGAGGTCGGCATGATCGACGACGAGGTCTTCGCCCGCGCCTGGGTCGACTCGCGCCACCGCGGCCGCGGCCTGTCGAAGCGGGCCCTGGCCGGCGAGCTGCGCCGCAAAGGCGTCGAGCCCGAGTTCGTCGACGCCGCCGTGGAGGCGGTCAGCGACGAGGACGAACGGGCCGCGGCGCTGGAACTGGCCCGCAGGCGCTACCGCAGCCTCGCCGGGCAGCCCGCGGACGCCGTCCTGCGCAAACTGGTGGGCATGCTCGCCAGGAAGGGCTACGGCGCCGGCGTGGCCATCCCGGTGGTCAAACAGGTCTTGGCCGAGGCCGACTCCGAGGCGGCCGAGATGCTCGACGACGAGGCCCACTTCGATTGAGCGCTCGGGACGGTCGGGACCGATCCGGGCGCCCATCGCTACTAGGCTGTAGGCATCCCGTTGGCCTGCATCGCAGGAGGACCCGTTGAGCCGCCTTTCCGTCACTCCCGGTCCGTACCGGTTCGTCGAAGCCGATCTTCACTGGCCGCGGCTGGAACGAGGCGTGAGCGAGTCGCTGGCGCATTTCCGGGCCTGGAGCGAGTCGAACTCCGACCTCATCGAAGCCCACGTGGACGGATACACCAGAACGCTCGACACGGTGGAGGCCGAACGGTGGCATCCGGCGCGCTGGAGCCACTGGCTTCGGCGACGGCGCTCGGCGCTCAGACGGCGGCGCATCCTCGACGAGATCGACTTCTTCACCGTCTACAACCTCCTCGAGGCGCCCACCTCCGAGAGGGCCGGGCTCATAGCCGACCGGGTGGAGCGGTACCTCAAGCCGGCCCGCGAGATCTCGGCGGACCTGGCGCGCGCCACCGGCCTCGACGACGGCCTTCGGCGACTGGCCCGCCGCGTTCCCGAACTCGGAGGGAGCGGGGAGTTCCAGTGGCTCGCCGAGCAGTTCGATCGCCTCAACCACGCGCTCCCCGAAGCGGTCGTCGCCGAAGGCGGGCTCGCGAAGGCGCTGCGGTCCACCGTCGGGGTCGTCCTGATCGCCTTCCTGGACACGATGGACGCCGATCGCGCCACCGCATCGGCCCACCTCGAACGCGTCATCCCCGGTGCTTTCACGATCGGCGCGAGTTACGCGATCATCGACGACTCCCTGCAGGACGGGCCGTCGCTGCTGAGCGAGGAGGACCGCCGACGCTGCCATGAGGCGGTGGCCGGAGCGCTCGCAGGCGGCGCCCGGCCGGACCTGACCGGGCTTCCCGACCACCCGCTCACCGAGATCCTGTGCGAACTCCACGAGCGCATGCTCGAGGTCTTCCCGGTCGAGTCCAACGCGGCGCTGTACCGGGCCGCCGAGTCGATGTACCTGGCCCAGCACCGGGACGCGGTCCGGCGGCCCGACCCGGCGAGCCCGCCGGATCCCGAAGAGCTCTACCCCGACCTGTTCGTCAAGTCCGGCATGTCACGGGTCGTCGCGAACCTGGTCGGCCGCCGCGAGATCGACGACGACTTCTACCGCAGGTGCTTGAACGCGAAGTTCATGAACCAGCTCAGCGACGACCTGCGGGACCGCGATGAGGACCGCGCGGCCGGACGGGTCACGCCCTTCACGGTCCCTCGAGGCCGCGCGAATCCGCTGTTCGACCACTTCGCCTACCGCGCCTACGTGCTCTTCGAAGTCTTCGGCGGCGATCCGGTGGTCGAGCGGCATCTGCGGCGCCAGGGCATCGGGAAACTGGTCCGGCACCTCTCCGGGGAGCCCGAGAGCCTCGACCGGCTGCTGAGCGACTATCCCGCGACCGACGCGATCGCTCGCTTCCTCCGCAGAGCGGGCGGCGCCACCGACCGCTCGCTGCGCCGCCTGGTACCGGTCGACCAGGCGATCCTCGACCACGGCGGGCGCCTGTCGCGCCGCCGCGACCAGACCCGGCTCGACTGCCGGACCTTCGTCGCCGACCGGATGCCCTACCTGGAGTCGGTCCTGGCCCGCTCGATGCCCGACCCGTCCGAGGAGACGCTGCCGCAGGCGATCGCCTACGTCCTCGGCCGTCCGGGAAAACGACTGCGACCGGCCCTGACCCTGATGACCGCCGCGATCTTCGGCGTGGACTACGACCGGATCGAACCGCTGCTCGAAGCCGGAGAGCTGTTCCACACCGCCAGCCTGGTCTTCGACGACCTGCCCGCCCAGGACGACTCGCCGATCCGCCGCGGCGCGCCGACGGTCCACACGGAGTTCGGCGAGGCGGCCGCGCAGCTCGCCGCGCTGTCGATGATCGCCTCGGCCTACGGCCGCCTCGCCGAGCTCGAGCGTCACTTCCCGGCCGAGCGGGTCACGGCCCTGATCGCCAGGGCCGGCGGGGTCAACGGCGCCGCGGGCATCTGCGGCGGGCAGATGCTCGACCTCGAGTTGCCGGAGCGCGCGGAGGTGCCGGTCGACCGGCTGGTGGAGATGTACCGGCTCAAGACCGGCACGGGATTCGACTTCGCCGTCACCTCCCTGGCGGTCCTGCTGAACCTGCCCGAATCCGTCCGGGACGACCTCGCGGATTACGCCTACGAGGCCGGCGTGGTCTTCCAGATCCGCGACGACCTCCTGGACGCCACGGCCACGACCGGGAGCCTCGGCAAACCCGCCGGAGCCGACGTCGGCAAGGCCAACCTGGTGCGCCTGCTCGGCGTCGAGGCGGCCGAGCGCAGGCTGGAACTGCACCTCGCCAGAGCGCAGGCGGCGTGTGATCGACTGCCCTACCCCACCTGGCTGCTGGAGTGCGCGGTTCGCCACCTCGCCGCCCGTCGGCGCTGAATCACGAAGCCTTCTCGATACAGCGGAATTTTTCGCCGGCGAGGTCGCAATCGTCCTCACGATCGGAGAATGCGCCCTATAGGCGCGGGAGTCGTGGCGCCGCATCCCCGGCACGAGAAATTCGTTCCACGATCTGGACTGTCGCCAGTCCGTGAGGAGCTGTTAACGCTATCGACATACCATTGGCCGCGACGACGCAGCGCCGCGCCCGGTCCTCCGTCTATTCCACACCTTTGCGAGGTACCCATGACCGAACCCAAACCCGTCGTGGTGGTAGCAGATCCACTCGCGCCCGCAGCGATCGAAGTCCTCTCCGGCGACTTCGACGTCCGGGAGATCGACGGAACGGACGTCAGCTCCCTCCACAGCGCGCTCGTCGACGCCGAGGCCGTCATCGTCCGCTCCGCGACCACGATCGACGCGCCCGCGCTGGAGGCCGCGCCGAAGCTCAAGGTCGTCGCCCGCGCCGGCGTCGGCCTCGACAACGTCGACCTGCCCGCCGCCACCGAGCGCGGCGTCATGGTCGTCAACGCGCCCACTTCCAACATCGTCTCGGCCGCCGAGCAGGCCATCACGCTCCTGCTCGCCAGCGCCCGCCACACCGCCCGCGCCGATTCCTCGCTGCGCGAGGGCCGCTGGGACCGCAAGAAGTTCACCGGCGTGGAGATCCAGGGCAAGACCCTGGGAGTGATCGGCTTCGGGAAGATCGGTCAGCTCGTCACCACCCGTATGCAGGCGTTCGGCATGAACGTGGCGGCCTTCGACCCGTACGCGCAGCCCTCGCGCGCCGCGCAGTTGGGCGTGAAGCTGGTCTCGCTCGACGAGCTGCTGGCGGCGGCCGACTTCATCACGATTCACCTGCCGAAGACGCCCGAGACCGCCGGGCTCATCGGCGAGGAGGCGCTGGGCAAGGTCAAGCCCGGTGTGCGGATCGTCAACGCCGCCCGTGGCGGCCTGATCGACGAGGCCGCGCTGGCCGAGGCCCTCAAGGACGGCCGTGTCGCCGGCGCGGGTCTGGACGTGTTCGAGACCGAGCCGTGCACCGACTCGCCGCTGTTCGCGCTGGACAACGTCGTGGCCACCCCGCACTTGGGCGCTTCGACGCGTGAGGCGCAGGACAACGCCGGGCTCGCCGTCGCCAAGAGCGTCAAGTTGGCTTTGTCGGGCGAGTTCGTCCCCGACGCGGCCAATGTGCAGGCCGGCGGGGTCGTCGCCGAGGACGTGCGTCCGCTGCTGCCGCTGGCCGAGCGTCTCGGCAAGACCTTCACCGCGCTGGCGGGCAGCGCCATCCAGTCGGTGACCGTGGAGGTCCGCGGCGAGGTGGTGGAGAACGATGTGACGGTGCTGCAGTTGGCGGCCTCCAAGGGCCTGTTCGCTGATGTGGCCGATTCGGTGACGTATGTGAACGCGCCGTTGGTCGCGGAGCAGCGCGGGGTCGAGCTGGGCCTGTACACCTCGGCCGAGTCGCCGGAGTTCCAGACTCTGGTCACGCTTCGCGGTGCGCTGGTGGACGGCACGGGTCTGACCGTGTCGGGCACTGTCAGCCCGGGTCCGCAGGCGGCGCTGCGGTTGACGGAGGTCGACGGTTTCGAGCTCGACATCGACTTCGACGGTTCGCTGCTGTTCCTGCGCTACACCGACCGGCCGGGCGTGGTCGGCCTCATCGGGGGCGCGCTCGGGGATCTGAACATCAACATCGCGGCGATGCAGGTGGCCCGGAAGGCGGCCGGGGGGGATGCGTTCATGGCCATGGCCACCGACGCGCCGGTGCCTTCGGAGGTCCTGGGTCGGGTCAGGGAGGCGGTCGGCGCTTCGAGCGCGAGCGCGGTCTCGCTGGAGGACTAGCCGAGGCTGGAGCTTCGCCGGCTGTTCCATTTAATGAGAGCGATGCGTCGGAATGCGGGACGGATGCGTTAAGGTGAACGCACCCGGCCCGCATTCCCTTCGGCCGCTGCTGCGGTCTTCGGCGGGAGTGCGTTCGCGGCGAGGGACTTTCAGTAGCGCAACGAGGCTTTCCAGAGAGGCAGCATGAGCAGGATCGCGGTCATCCCCGGAGACGGGATCGGTCAAGAGGTCGTCGCCGAGGCCCGGAAGGTGCTCGATGTGGCGCTTCCCGGCTACGAGGCCACTGAGTACGATCTGGGCGCTCGCCGCTACAACGCGACCGGGGAGGTCCTTCCCGAGACCGTGCTCGCCGAGCTCGACGGGCACGACGCGATCCTGTTGGGTGCGATCGGCGATCCTTCGGTGCCGCCGGGTGTGCTCGAGCGGGGCCTGCTGCTCAAGCTTCGTTTCGAGTTCGACCAGTACGTGAATCTGCGGCCGAGCCGGCTCTATCCGGGGGCCTCGACTCCGCTGGCCGACGTCAAGCCCGGGGACATCGACTTCGTGGTCGTCCGTGAGGGCACCGAGGGCCTGTACGCCGGGGCCGGCGGGAACCTCCACGAGGGTTCGTCGGCCGAGATCGCGACCGAGGAGAGCCTGAACACCCGCTACGGCGTCGAGCGGGTGGTCCGGGACGCCTTCGAGCGCGCCAAGCGGCGCCGCGGCCATGTCACGATGGTCCACAAGACCAATGTGCTGGTCCACGCCGGCGGGTTGTGGCAGCGGGCCTTCAGCGATGTCGCCGAGGAGTACCCGGACATCACCACCGAGTACCAGCACGTCGACGCCGCGGCCATGTTCCTGGTGAACCGGCCGCACACCTTCGATGTCATCGTGACCGACAATCTCTTCGGCGACATCTTGACAGACATCGCCGCCGCCGTCACCGGGGGCATCGGCTTGGCCGCCTCCGGTTGCGTCAACCCCGACTACACGCACCCGTCGACGTTCGAGCCGGTCCACGGCTCGGCTCCCGACATCGCCGGCCAGGGGATCGCCGACCCGATCGCCGCGATCTCCTCGACCGCGCTGCTGCTGGACCACTTGGGGCGGGGCGGCGCCGCCGCGGCGGTCGGCGCCGCGGTCGAGCGTGAGCTGGCCGGGCGCGAGTCCGGCACTCAGATCCGTACCGGCGAGGTGGGCGACCGAGTAGCCGCCGACGTCGCCGGCCAGGTGAGCTAACGAGCTCCCAACTCTGACAGCGCCCGGCGGGGAACACTCGCCGGGCGTTTTTCCATGTCGTCCGCAACCCGAGCACGACCGGCCTAGCGACCTGAACGAGCGGTAAGTTAGGCGAGAGAACCGATACTCAAGGCTCTGACCGAAGGAATATCCAATGACCAGCGAAGGTCTTCCCGACCTGCGGCGCGAGTCGCACCCGAACCCGACGCCCGAGGCCGAGCGCGACCGGATGATCGCCGACCCGGGCTTCGGGACCCTGTTCACCGACCACATGTTCACCATGTCCTACACCGAGGGCCGGGGGTGGCACGATGCGCGCATCGAGCCGTTCGCGCCGATCACCCTCTCGCCGGCGGCGGCGGTCCTGCATTACGCGCAGGAGATCTTCGAGGGGCTCAAGGCCTACCGTTACCCCGACGGCGGTGTGGGCCTGTTCCGGGCCGAGGCCAACGCCAGGCGGTTGAACCAGTCGGCCGAGCGGATGGCGATGCCGAAGCTGCCCGAGCGGTGGTTCATCGACTCCATCCGCGAGCTGGTCGCCGTCGACGGCGACTGGGTGCCGGTGCAGGAGGAGGCCAGCCTGTACTTGCGGCCGTTCATGTTCGCTTCCGAGCAGTTCCTGGGCGTGCGTCCGGCCAAGGAGTACAAGTACCTGGTCATCGCCTCGCCGGCCGCGGCGTACTTCAAGTCCGGCCCGAAGCCGCTGACGCTGTGGGTCTCTGAGGACTACAACCGCGCCGGCCCCGGCGGCACCGGCGCGGCCAAGTGCGGCGGCAACTACGCCGCGAGTCTGCTTCCGCAGTCCGAGGCCATCGAGCACGGCTGCGACCAGGTGGTGTTCCTCGACGCGGTCGAGTACGAGTACGTCGACGAGCTGGGCGGGATGAACCTGTTCTTCGTCTACGAGAACGAGCACGTCATCTACACCCCGCAGCTGGGCACGATCCTCCCGGGCATCACCCGCGACGCGGTGTTCACGCTCGCCGCCGAGTCCGGCTGGGAGGTTCGCGAGACCCGGTACTCGCTGAACCGCTGGCGCGAGGACGCCCAGTCCGGGGCGCTCACCGAGGCCTTCGCGTGCGGCACCGCCGCCGTCATCACCCCGGTCGGGACCGTCAAGTCCCGTGCGGGCGAGTTCCAGGTCGGCGGTGGCGAGGCCGGCAAGTTCACCATGCAACTGCGACAGACCATCCTCGACATCCAGCACGGACGCGCCGAGGACACTCACGGCTGGACGCGGCGCATCGCCTGAGGGAGTGCGTATCGGTCAAACCGCGGGCGGGCCGCTGTCCCCTCCCCGTAACCTTGTACACCAAGCGCGGGGGACAGTCATGCCTCCGCGTCTCGCGCGTCGAGGCTCGGGGAGGGGACTTGGGCGAGGTCACCATACGGTTGAACCGGCTCGGCTTGGAACAGGGACGCACGTGGCACGCCGTAGTGGCCGCGGTGGCGATCGTGCTGCCGCTGGCGCTGTGGACCGGCCTCGAGCGCCTGGTCGGCGACACCACCGAGCAGTTCGCCCCGGGTGAGACCATCACGTTGGAGTCCTATCCGGTCGGCAGCGCGCACCTGCAGTTCCTGCCGCCCGGCGGCGGCTGGAGCGCCGAGTTGACGCTGTCGAGGCACCGCATCAACCTGTACCGCGGCAAGACGACCGCGAACGTCCAAGTCGACACCGATGTGGACAGTTTGGAGCGGCTGCTCGAACGCCGCGCCGACCGGCTCACGGCGACACAGCCCGGCATCGCCGTGACCAACGTCCGCGACTACCGCAACCCCGTCAACGGCCTCGAAGGCTTCCGCGCCGACCTCTACGGCCGCAACATCGCCGGTTCGATCGTGGTCGTCGGCGACGACGGGGGAGCGGCCGCCACCCTCACCCTCCTGTCGCCGACCGGCCAGCTCGCCGACAGCTCGGCCGGCGTCGACGACTTCGTATCGAGTTTCGTGCTGAGCGAGCCATGACCGTCAAGACCGAACGCATCGTGGTCGAGAGCCAGGGCGCCTTCATCCGCCTGCGCCGCCCCGCCTACTGGGTCTACGTGGCCTGCCTGATATTCGGCCTCATCGGACTCGGACGGGTCCTCTCGCCGGACTATGAGGACATCGCCGGCGCGCTGTGGGCCTCGATCGCCATCAACGGGGCGCTGGCGGTCGTCTTCCTGTGGATCCTCGACCGCCTCGACCTGTTCGAACGCGAACCGGTCACCGTCCGCGCCGCCGCCATGTGCTGGGGCGGCCTCGCGGCCGTGTCGTTCTCGATGATCGCCAACGACGCCGCGCTCGTCGTCCTCGCCGACATCACCGGTCCCGAATGGGCCCGCACCTGGGGACCGGCCGTCGCCGGACCCCTGAACGAGGAATGGCTCAAAGCCGTCGGCGTGGTCATGCTCGTCCTCATCGTCCGGGAGCACTTCGACCGCTCCATCGACGGACTCATCTACGGAGCCCTCGTCGGCCTGGGTTTCCAGGTCGTCGAGAACCTCTCCTACGCGGTCAACTTCGCCGTCATCAACCCCAACTCCGACTGGGCCGGATCGATGAGCGTCACCTTCACCCGCGTGCTGGTCGCCGGTCCCTGGTCCCACCCGCTCTACACCGGCGCCGCCGGGCTCGGCATCGCCTTCTTCGTCACCCAGAACCGCCGCCCCATGGCGGTCAGGGTCGCCGTCGCGGCCGGCCTGTTCGCGCTCGCGATGGCCATGCACACCCTGTGGAACCTCCCGGCGATCCCCGGCCTCAGCGGCTGGGTGACCGTCCCGCTGGCCTACGGCAAGGGCCTGGTCATCCTGGCCCTGTTCCTCGTCCTCTACCACTTCGCGGCCCGCGCCGAGTGGCGCTGGTTCGTGACCACGATGTCGGACCAGCCCGAGGAGATCATCACCACCGAGGACCTCACCTCGATGCGGTCGCTGCGCAGCCGCCACAAGGCCCGCAACGAGGTGACCAAGGAGTTCGGCAAGCGCGCGGGGCACCTGCACGGGCAACTGCAGCGCGAGCTGGTGAACCTCGGGACGCTGCTGGCGCGCGAGCAGCGGCGCGGCGACGACGGCGAGGACGCTCCGGACGTGGCCGCCGTCAAACGCAACATCGCCGCGATCCGCACCGAGCTGGCGGAGGCCAAGAGGGAAGCGCCCTAGCGGCCTCACTCGCTCGGTGTGGCGTCGGCGCTGGGCGTCTCCTGGCTCGGCGTCTCCGACGGGCTCGGCGAGGCGGTCTGCGACGGGCTCGGCGACGTGTGCGTCGGCGTCGGCTCCGGCTCCGGGCTGGGTTCGAGCGTGCCGCCGGGGCTCGTCGGGCTCTGCTCGGGCGAGTGGTGGTCGGAGGGTTCCTCGACCGGGCTCAGTCCCGGCATCCCGGTGGGCTCGGGGCTCTGGCGCTCCGGGCTCGTTCGGTCGTCGGCCGAAGCAGGTGCGGCCGTGGTCGTCTCCTGGCCCGGTTCGTTCCGGTGCCGGTTTCCCACGCCGCCGGTGCCGCCGGTCGACTCCTCGACCTCGGCGTCCTGGCCCTGTGTTCCGGAGTCGAAGCCGAACCAGCCGTCGGTGATGCCCGAGCCGTTCTCGTCGGACTGCACTCCCATCAGCTCGGGCACCGGGCCTCGCAGCAGCGCTCCGGTGACGACGACGCCGCTCGCCACCGTGGCGACCGCCAGCACCCCCAAGTGCCGGAACCGTTTGGACCGGCGCAGGTCGTATTGGAGCGACCGCATCGCGCCCTTCGTCTCGCGCCCGATGGCGCCGAAGATCCCCACAAGCATTCCCACCGTTCGTGTAATTCCCTTACCGGTGGACAACGAGCGGGGCGACTCCTGGTAACCGGCAGGTCGCCCACAAGAGTGGTGATCTGCTGCGGACCGCGATGTCGATCGGACGGACGTACGGGTCAGAAGTCGCGCTTGACGGCCCGCACGAGCAGCCCGGCGAAGACCTCCAGCGCGGCCGGGTCGACCTCGGCCCGCGAATCCTCCAGCGCCGTCCCGGCCCGCTCGGCCAGCAGCTCGATACGGTGCTCGGTGTCGGCCAGCGCCCCGGTGTCCATCAGGATCGCCCGCAGCCGCTCCACACCGGCGCCGTCCAGATCCGGATCCCCCAGGCCCGCGTCCAGCTCGGCCCGCTGGGCGCGGTCGGCCGCGGCCCAGGCCCTCGCGACCAGGAACGTGTGCTTGCCTTCGCGCAGGTCGTCCCCTGCCGGCTTCCCGGTCTGCGTCGGGTCGCCGAAGACCCCGAGGACGTCATCGCGCAGTTGGAACGCCTCGCCCAGCGGCAGCCCGATCGCCGAATAGCGAGCGCGCACCGCCTCACCGGCGCCGGCCAGCGACGCGCCCAGCAGCAGCGGGCGCTCGATGGTGTACTTCGCCGACTTGTAGCGGGCGACCTTCGCGGCGGTGTCCTCGGACACGTCGCGCCGCACCTCGGAGAGCACATCGAGGTACTGGCCCGCGCTGACCTCGGTGCGCATCAGGTCGAAGTCGCGCCGAGCGGCCGCGACCGCCTCGAACGGCATCCCCGCCGAACACAGCAGCTCGTCCGACCAGGCCAGGCACATGTCGCCGAGGAGGATCGCCGCGGCCGCACCGAACTGCTCGGGCCGGCCCGACCAGCCCTCGCGGAGATGGAGCGCGGCGAAGCGGCGGTGCACCGACGGCGCGCCGCGGCGGGTGTCGGAGCCGTCGATGAGGTCGTCGTGCATGAGCGCCGAGGCCTGGACCAGCTCCAGCGAGGCCACGCAGGCGACCAGTTCGTCGGAGTCGGCCAGTCCCGCCCCGCGCGCGCCCCAGTAGGCGAACGTGGGCCGGATTCGCTTGCCCCCGCCCAGCACGAAGGAGCGGACCGCGTCGGCGTAGTCGCCGAGGCGGTCGTCGATGCCGCAGATCAGGTCCGCCTGCCGGTCCAGGAACGCGGTCAGGGCCGATTCGATCCGGTCTTTGAGCTCCACGCCCCGACCCTAGGCGAACAGACGTCCGTCCCAACTATTGGGTGGAGCGCCGTGCAGGCCAGGACACGTGTCGCCGGACGGTTACGGTTGTCCCATGACCCTTGGAGTCGCCTCAGTGATGCCCCAGCAGACCGCCAAGATCGGCGACCTGCTGCGGTCGGGCACGCCCAGGTTCTCCTTCGAGCTGTTCCCGCCCCGTTCCGAGAAGGACGAGGGGATCCTGTGGCGGACCATCCGCAACCTCGAGCAGCTCGGGCCCGACTTCGTCTCGGTCACCTACGGCGCCGGCGGGTCCACCCGGGTCAAGACCGTCGAGACCACCGACCGGATCAACTCCGACACCAGCCTGCTGACCATGGCCCACTGCACCGCCGTCGACCACTCCGTCTCCGAGCTGCGCAACCTCATCGGGCACTTCGCCAACGTCGGCGTGCGCAACATCCTGGCCCTCCGAGGCGACCCGCCCGGCGACCCCAGGGCCGACTGGGTCAAGCACCCCGACGGCTTCGAACACGCCTCCGAACTGGTCCGGCTCATCAAGGAGTCCGGCGACTTCTGCGTCGGCGTGGCCGCCTTCCCTGAAGGCCACCCGCGCGACCCCGACTGGGAGACCGGCGTGCGCCACTTCGTGCAGAAGTGCCGCGCCGGAGCCGACTTCGCGATCACCCAGATCTTCTTCGACCCCGAGGACTACCTGCGGCTGCGCGACGCGGTCGCCGCCGCCGGATGCGACATCCCGATCGTCCCGGGGATCATGCCGGTCACCAACATCAAGCAGATCGAGCGGTTCGCGGTGCTCACCGGCATGGCATTCCCCGAGACGCTCGCCGAGCGGCTGCGCGCGGTCGAGGGCGACCGCGACGCGATCCGCGACATCGGCGTCGAAGTCGCCACCGACCTGGGGCGGCGACTGCTCGCCGAAGGCGCGCCCGGACTGCACTTCACCACGCTGAACCACTCCCGTTCCACCCGTCGCGTCTGGCAGAACCTCAACGGCGCCAAGGGCAGGCGCGTCACCAAGGGCTGACCGGCCGCGCTGACCGCGTGCCCGTCGCGGCGCGGTCACCGCGTAAAGTGCTCTACTATGTCCGACGCTGCGCACGCTCGCTCGATGGGGTCTGCTACAACGAATTCCATGCGCACCCGTGTGCCCGCCGATTCCCTTGTGGGACGGGCCATCCTCTCCGCCCGAATACAACCCGGGGCGGTGGTCGGTCTGGGACTGACCGCCAGTCTGCTCATGCCGGTCGTCGCCCTCGCCGGCGGGCCGCTCGTCCTGCTCACCGTGGCGCTGATCGGCGTCACCGCGCTGGCAGACGCCTCGTACCTGCTCCTGGCCACCCGCACCACTCAGCCGTCGCGTCGGGTGCTGGTCTTCGAGCCGCTCGCCGGGCGCCTCGGCGAGGCCGCGTGGCTGATGGCGCTGTGGCTGCTCGGCGCGCCCGGGTGGGCCGTGGTCGTCACCGGGGCGCTGGCCTGGATCTACGTGCAGACCAGGTCGCGGGCGCGGCAGGTCGGCCTGCGCGATCTGGGGATGACGACCTTGGGGGAGCGCTCGGTCCGGACGGTGACGGTGGCCCTCGGCTTCGCCGCGGCCGGAATCATCGCGGTGGTCGGCGGAGCGCAGTACGATCCGTGGCTCTCGGGAGCGGCGACCGTCACCACCATCGCGTGGCTGCTCATGGCCGCGCTCGGGCTGCTGCAGCTGACGATCGTGGTCGCGGCCGCCCTGCGCGACGGTTAGTCTCCCGGCGGGAATGCCCCGGTGCGCCGCGGCGTTCAAGACGGCATGCGCTACGACCAGATCACGGACGACCAGATCGCCGCCTTCATCGAATCCGACGCGCGCCCGCGCCGGGTGCCCGAGGAGACCCAGCGGCTGCGGGACGCCGAGGAGCTGCTCGCCAAGCGCGACCCGCTGGGCGCGCTCGAGTTCCTCGAGCCGCTGCTGCGCGAGCACCCGGACCACCCGGACGTCATGCTCACGGCCGCGCGCGCCTATTTCAAGTCCGCGCAGCTGAACAAGTGCCTGGCGCTGTCCGAGGCGATGGTGGAGGCCAACCCGGCCGACTTCTACGCCCGGCGGCTGCTCGGCCGCACGCTCGAACGCCTCGGCCGCAAGTCCGAGGCCCGCGGACACCTCCGCATGATCGACCGCATCAGCGAGTGAAAGTGTGACCCACGCCGCGCACGATGTCGTGCGCGGCCGCTTTTTGCTTGGGCGGCAATCGATCAGCTGTCAAATTGGCGACATTCCGTAGTGTTTCGCCGCTGTGGCGTAACCATGGGGGTTCAAAATGTCGGACTCTTGTGGTTCCATATTCCTCGAACGCGAGTTCGAACAAGGTTATGGAGGCCCTCATGGCTGCTTCTCGACCCGGAGTCACCCGATCGACGCCCTCCTCGCCCGGCAACCCGGGCGTGAGCTCGCCCCAGCTGGTGCAGGCGGGGACGGTCTCGAACTCCCGCCTGCGCATCCCGGCGGGCCAACTGCCGAACCGCTCGCCCCTCCAGCTGCTGGCAACCGCCCGCACCGACCTCGACGACGCGGCCGAACAGACCCGCCCCGGCGAACGCTACGCCGAGGCCCACATGGCCGCCCTCCGCGTGGCGGCGGCCGTGCTCGCCGTCCGAGCCGCCGACGTCGCCGGCAGACGCCGCCCGGCGCGGCCGTCGAGCGCCTGGGAACTGCTCAAGGGCGCCGCACCCGAGCTGGAGGAGTGGGCCTCCCACTTCTCGCGCACCGCGCGCAAACGCGTCCTGGCCCAGGCCGGCATTCCCGACATCGTCACCGCCGAGGAGGCCGACGCGATCGTCGCCGACGCCCGTCGCTTCCTCGACGTGGTCGTCCGCCTGCTCGGTTTCAGCTCCCTGGCCCGCTGACCGCCGCGCGACCGCGGCCCCGCTCGCACCGCGCGGCACGCAGGCGGAACCGTTGAACGGGCGGTTATACGATTGCTGACGGCCCCGGGCATTCGCGAGAATGATCCTGCAAGCCGTCCAATCGTCTACCGAATACTTCCGAGGAGTATTGAGCCCGTGTATCGGACACACCTCGCCGGCACGCTGAGTGCCGCTGACGTCGACCAGCAAGTCACCCTCGCCGGATGGGTGGCGCGGCGCCGCGATCACGGCGGGGTGGAGTTCGTGGATCTGCGCGACGCCTCGGGCGTCGTCCAGGTCGTCTTCCGCGACTCCGAGGCCGCCAAGGCCGCGCACGAGCTGCGCAACGAGTTCTGCATCCAGATCACCGGCGTCGTCGCGCGCCGCCCCGAGGGCAACGAGAACCCCGAGCTGCCGACCGGCGAGATCGAGGTGACCACCGAGTCCCTCACCGTGCTCTCCGAGTCCGCACCGCTGCCGTTCCAGATCGACGACCACATCGACGTCTCCGAGGACGTCCGCCTGCGCCACCGCTACCTCGACCTGCGGCGCACCGGCCCGAACCAGGCGCTGCGGCTGCGCTCGAAGGCCAACAACATCGCCCGCAACCTCCTGGTCGAGGACGGGTACGTCGAGGTCGAGACGCCGACGCTGACCCGCTCGACGCCCGAGGGCGCCCGCGACTTCCTCGTCCCGGTCCGCCTCCAGCCCGGCTCCTGGTACGCGCTGCCGCAGTCGCCGCAGCTGTTCAAGCAGCTGCTCATGGTCGGCGGCTTCGAGCGCTACTTCCAGATCGCGCGCTGCTACCGCGACGAGGACTTCCGCGCCGACCGCCAGCCCGAGTTCACCCAGCTCGACATCGAGGCCTCCTTCGTCGACCAGGGCGACATCGTCGACCTCGGCGAGCGCATCGTCGCCGCCCTGTGGAGCGAACTGGGCGGCTACGAGCTGCCGCGCCCGCTGCCGCACCTGACCTGGCGCGAGGCCATGGACCGCTACGGCTCCGACAAACCCGATCTGCGTTTCGGCCAGGAACTGGTCGAACTGACCGACTACCTGCGCGGCACCGCCTTCCGCGTCTTCTCCGGCGCGATCGACGCCGGCGGCTACGTCGGCGCGGTCGTCATGCCCGGCGGCGCCTCGCAGACCCGCAAGGAGCTCGACGCCTGGCAGGACTGGGCGAAAGCCCGCGGCGCCAAGGGCCTGGCCTACGTCACCTTCGCCGCCGAGACCGGCGAGCCGAAGGGACCGGTCGCCAAGAACCTGTCCGAAGAGCACCTGGCCGGCCTGGCCGATGCGGTCGGCGCGAAGGCCGGCGACGCGGTCTTCTTCGCCGCCTCGCCCGACCGCCGCGAGGCGCAGGAGCTGCTCGGCGCCGCCCGCCTGGAGGTCGGCCGGCGCTGCGGACTCATCGACCCCGACGCCTGGGCGTTCTGCTGGGTCGTCGACGCGCCGATGTTCGAGCCCACCGACGAGGGTGGCTGGACCGCGGTCCACCACCCCTTCACCTCGCCGAACCCCGAGTGGATCGACAAGTTCGAGACCGACCCGGGACAGGCCCTGACCTACTCCTACGACATCGTCTGCAACGGCAACGAGATCGCCGGCGGCTCGATCCGTATCCACGACCGCGCGGTCCAGAGCAGGGTCTTCGACGTGCTGGGCCTGAGCCCTGAGGACGCCGAGGAGAAGTTCGGGTTCCTGCTGGAGGGCCTGAAGTACGGTGCCCCGCCTCACGGCGGCATCGCCTTCGGCTGGGACCGGGTGTGCGCGCTACTCTCGAAGGCGGACTCGATCCGCGAGGTCATCGCCTTCCCGAAGACCGGCGCGGGATACGACCCGCTCACGGCCGCGCCGACGCCGATCACGGGGGAGCAGCGCGCCGAAGCCGGAATCGACTTCGTCCCCGAAACCGAAACCGACGAGGTGGACCAGTAGCCATACGATGCACGCCGTGAGCGGCTCGGGCCCATTGGGCTCGAGCCGCCGCCCGTTTCACGTGCCGGGTTCTCCCGCAAGGGCTTCCGAGCGGTAGAAGCTCCGTGGGCTGCGAAAGCGCCCCAAAACGTGACTGATATACCTAACACCCGGTCTAGGCAGGAGCAAGAGGGAGCGGTTCGACGTGCAGAGCGGGACCATGGTGGCAGGCCGCTATCGACTGGACGAGCGGCTGGCCGCCGGCGGCATGGGCGAGGTCTGGAAGGGCTTCGACACCCGCCTGAGTCGGAGCGTGGCCATCAAGATACTCCATGCTGGACTTTCCACCAACGACAAGTTCCGCGCCCGCTTCCAGCTCGAGGCCCGTGCGGTCGCAGCGCTGCAGTCTCCCGGCATTGTAGCGCTGTACGACTACGGCGAAGAGGACGGCGACGACGGCACCATCGCCTACCTGGTCATGGAGCTCGTTCGCGGGCGGTCCCTGGCCGAGATCCTGCAGGAGCGGGGACCGCTGCCTCCGGCCGAGGTCATGCAGATCGTGGCAACCGCCGCCGACGCCCTCGAAGTCGCGCACCGCGCCGACATCATCCACCGCGACATCAAGCCCGCGAACCTCCTGGTCGATGAGGCCGCCGGGGCGGTCAAGATCGTGGACTTCGGCATCGCCGCCGCCAGAGGCGCCTCGGGCCTGACCGAGACCGGCACGGTGATGGGCACCCTGGCCTACGCCTCGCCCGAGCAGCTCAACGGCGGCGAACTGAGCGGAGCGACCGACTTGTACTCGCTCGGCTGCGTGGCCTACGAGGCGCTGATGGGCCGACCGCCGTTCGTCTCCGAAACGCCGGTCGCGGTGATGAACGGCCACATGAACCAGGCGCCGCCGCCGCTGAAGCGCGACATCCCGGCCGGAGTGGCGCAGGTCGTGCTGCAGGCGCTGCAGAAGGAGCCCCAGGCCAGATACGGCTCGGCCGCCGACATGGGACGCTCGGCGCGCGAGGGCCGAGTGGTGACCGGCGGGATTCCGCTCGCCTCCTCACCGCCGCAAAGCGCGACCCGGATGTTCGGAGCGGCCGGCGCCGGAACGGCGGCGGGCCAGCGGACAGGGAACATGACGGCGGCGCAGCCGACGGGCCAGATGGGTGAGGCGGAAGGCGGCGGCGGCAAAGCCGTGCCGTGGCTGATCACCGGTGCGGTCACCGTCGTGGTGGCCCTCATACTGATGCTGCTCTACGGTCCGCTGCAGAACGGACGGGGCGGCGAATTCTCCGAGAACGACAGCAACACCATGACGCCCGCCGAGGACGCTGAGACCAAGACTCCAGGCGAGGTCGAGACCACCGAAGACGACACCGACGACTGGGACGACGACAACTGGGAGGCGCCGACGTCCGAAGAACCGACGACCGAGGAACCCACCGAGACGGCATCTGAGACCGAAACGACCGACCCGGACGAGCCTACTACGAGCGAGCCGGCAGAGACCACCAGCGAGCCCGAACCTGAACCGACCGACACGCAGTCGTCGCCCGAGCCGACCGACGACGGCACTGAGGACGGCGGCGACGGCAACGGCGGCGACGAGCCGAACTAACTCTCTGGTGAGGCCGGAAGCCGGGGAGGATCGGCCTCCGGCCCGTCTGTGCCGCCGCGTTATGCCCCCTCTTCCGCGAGCGGCGGATAGCGAACGATGACGTCCTCACCGTTGCCGTTCGAGGTCGCCACCCACAGCCATCCGTCCGGGCTGACCTCCACGGTCCTGATCCTGCCGATCTCTGAGGCCAGCACCGCTTCCGGCTCTCCGGCCTCGCCGCCTGACACCGGCACGGTCCAGAGCCGCTGGCCGCGCAGCGCCGCCACGTACATGACGTCGTCGACGATCTCGGCTCCGGACGGCGACGCTTCGGCCGGCGACCACACCAACAGCGGGTCCTCGTACACCGGGTCGCCTCCCATGCCCTCGACCTCGGGCCAGCCGTAGTTCGCCCCCGGCTCGATGTGGTTCAGCTCGTCCCACGTGTTCTGACCGAACTCGCTGGCGTACATCTCGCCCTCCGAGTCCCAGGCCAGCCCCTGTACGTTCCGGTGCCCCCAGCTGTAGACCAGCGAGTCCTCGAACGGGTTGTCCTCCGGCACCGAGCCGTCCGGTTCGGCACGGAGGATCTTGCCGCCCAGGCTCTCGAGGTCCTGAGCGTTCGCGGTGTCGTTCGCGTCGCCGGTGGTCACGTACAGCCTACCGTCGGGTCCGAACGCCAGTCGGCCCCCGTTGTGATTGAGCGCGGTGGGGATTCCGGTGATGATCGGCTCGGGCGCGAACTGGTCGATCGTGAACCGAACGACGCGGTTGTCCTCTTCGGTCGAGTGGTAGGCGTAGACATAGCCGTCCTCCTCGTAGTTCGGGGAGACGGCCAGGCCGAGCAGTCCGCGCTCGTCGAACCGCCCCTCCGGCGAGGGGACGCCGATGCCGCCGATGACCTGGGGACTGCCGAAGCCGGTGTACCGGAGGAGGGCGCCGCTGTCGCGGTCGGTGACCAGAGCGCTGCCGTCGGGCAGGAACGCGAGGCCCCAGGGGATGGAGAGCCCCTGGGCCAGCACTTGTCCCTCGCTGAAGTCGAACCCGGCCTGCTGCGCCGGTTCGGCCTGGTCGGGGCCCTCTTGGGCCACCGCCGTTCCGACGCCCATGGCCGCGGCCGCGAACGTCGCGGCGGCGACCAGCAGTCTGCGTCGCATGAATGCTCCCTGCCTTTCAGGAAATAGACATATTTCGATGGAATCGATAGCATAAGCGGTATTTGCCCCCTCTGTCCAGAAAGCGTTCCCACGGTGCGCGCCGCGGTGCCGCCGCGAGCCGGAATCGGCGGGGCGGTTGTGGCGGCAGGGGCAATGTAGGCTGTGGGCGAGGAAACCCGACCCCCCGAATTTGGAGGACGCTGATGTCTACCCTCACCACTCGCCGCCTCGTCGGCGCCGCGGCGATCCCGGTGTTCGCGCTGGCCTTCGCCGCGTGCAGCTCGGATTCCGGCGACGACGCCGGAAACGACGCCGGCTCGGAGTCCAACGAGGACGCCGTCGCTCAGTTGAGCCCGCAGGAGGCGGTGCTGGCCTCCTACGAGGGTCTGGACGGCGAGTCGTACAAGATGGAGTCGGTCATGACCGTCGACGACATCGACTTCATGAACATGACCAACACGGTCGACGGCGGAGCCGCTCACGCCTCCCAGGACATCTACATGAGCGCCATCCTCGAGGCCATGGGCGAGGAGATGCCCGAGGACCCCGAGTCCGCCGAGATGATGGAGTCCATGTTCTCGGACATGCACACCGAGTCGATCGTGGTCGACGATGTGATCTACATGCAGTTCTCCGGCGGCCTGTTCGACCTCATGGCCGAGGAGTTCGGCGAGGACGCCTGGTTCACCCTGGACCTGACCGAGGAAGGCGACCTCAACCGCGTCTACGAGCAGGTCGGCAGCCTCGACCTGGCCGAGCAGACCGAGCTGATGATCACCGACCTCAGCGATGTCGAGGAGACCGGCGACGGTGTCTACACCGGCACGCTCAGCGCCGACTCGGAGGCGATGGGCGACCTGCTCGGCGCCACCGGCGGCGCCGCCAACGGCGCCGAGATGATCGAGGACACCGAGGTCACCATCACCCTCGATGACGAGGGCCTGCTCAAGACCATGGAGATGACCCTGCCCGAGATCGAGGGCATGACCATGCACATGGTCAGCGAGATCGTCGAGATCGGCGGCGAGTACGACATCGCCGCTCCGGAGTCGGACAACCTCCACTCCTTCGACGAGTTCGCCGGCTCTCTGCAGTAGTAACCGAGACCGCGGCGAGAAGGTCGCCGGGCCATGGCCCGGCGACCTTCTCGCGTTCAGGCGGCGGCAGAGTCGCCGGTGTCAGTTCGCCGCTTCCTCCATGTCCTCCGAGGGCGCGGTCCTGGCCGGCCCCTTGCGGTCGGGCCAGGCCGCGGCCAGGCCCCTGGACGCCTCGATGATCATCCAGACCGCGAGGATGAAGATGACCGCGTCCAGCGGCGCGAGCACCCACTCCCCGGCCTCGATGAAGTTGCGCAGGTTGATGGCGAGCGCCCAAGTGGTCATCCCCACCAGGAACACCAGCGGGACGAGCAGCGCGACCGGGTTGGCGCGGCGCTTGGTCACCCAGACGGCGATCACCGCGAGCGCCAGGCCCGCCAGCAGCTGGTTGGTGGTGCCGAACAGCTGCCACAGCACGCCGAAGGCGTATCCGGCGTCGTCGCCGCCGGGCATGAGCGCCAGCGCGAGCGGGATCGCCACCGCGATCACGCCCGCCAGCGTCAGGTTGTTCGCGACCCTCTGCCAGCCGGCGAGGTGGGCGATCTCCTGGACCACGTAGCGCTGCAGTCGGACCCCGGTGTCCATGGTCGTCGCCGCGAAGGAGATCACCACGACGGCCGCGAAGATGACCGCGTAGTCCAGTGGGATGCCGAGGTTGTTGGCGAAGACCGCCACGCCGTTGACGAAGTTGCCCACGGCCCCGCCCGAGGCGGTCGAGAAGTCGGCGTAGAGCCCGTCCCATTCCGCCTGGGTCGCCGCCACGCCCGCGCCTACCGCCAGGATCGAGCACAGTGCGAGGGTGCCCTCGCCGATGGCGCCGCCGTAGCCGACGTGGCGGGCGTCGGTCTCCTTGTCGAGCTGCTTGGCCGTCGTTCCGGAGGACACGAGGCAGTGGAAGCCCGAGATGGCGCCGCAGGCGATGGTGATGAACAGGAACGGGAAGATGCTCGGGCTGCCTTCGGGCACGGTGTTCAGCGCCGGCGCGACCATGGTGTTCCATCCGATCCCGACGCCCAGGAGGACGACCGCCAGCGCGATGAACAGCTGGTGGGAGTTGATGTAGTCCCTGGGCTGCAGCAGGACCCACACCGGGATGCGCGAGGCGATGAAGGTGTAGACGAACAGGATCACGATCCACACGTTGCGGGCCTGGTCGACGCCGAGCGCTTCGGCGAGTCCGGTGATCTCGATGGGGAAGGCCTGGCCCACCCAGATGAGGACGTACAGGGCCGCGACGCCCAGCAGGCTCGGTACGAGTGCGGCGCTGCGGCGCCGGTAGACGTAGTAGCCGATGGCGATCGCGATGGGGATTTCGCCGAAGATCGGGATCACTGCGCCCGGGTTGGCGACCAGGAGGTTGCCGATGACGACCGCGAACACGGCGTTGACGAGGGTGAGCAGGAAGAAGATGATGACCAGGAACAGCGTTCCGGCGCGTGGGCCGATCACGTCCTTGGTGAGGGTGCCGATGCCTCGGGCCCGGTGCCGCACCGACAGGACCAGGGAGCCGAAGTCGTGGACGCCGGCGGCGACGATGGTGCCGATGACGATCCAGGCCAGGGCCGGCAGCCAGCCCCAGAAGATCGCGATGGCCGGGCCGACGATCGGGGCGGCGCCGGCGACCGAGGTGAAGTGGTGTCCGAACAGGACGTGCTTGTTGGTGGGGATGAAGTCGACGCCGTCGTTGAAACGGTGGGCCGGGGTGACGTACGCGGGGTCGAGCCGGTAGACCTTATCGGCCAGGTAGCGGGAGTAGTAGATGAAGCCGCAGGCGAATAGCGCGAGTACCGCGATCGCCAGTACGAATGCGGGCATGGGCTGGCCTCCAGATGCAGATGTGACCCAGGCAACTCAACGGTGATATCACCGTAAAGCTGAGGAAACCTCGGTGTCAATGCTTGACGGTCGCAAAGACTCCGGGCGGCCCGAACCCTCGTATCGCCGACATTCCGCTTCCCCGGGCGCCCCCGGTGATGCGGCCCGCACCGGCAAATGGCATACGCTGGTTCGGCCATGGACGCACCAGGACTCTTCGAGATCGCCGAACCCTCTGAACCCGAGGGGTCCGGAGTCCTGGGCACCGGCACCTCCTCCGCCGACGACCCCCTGGCCGTGCGCATGCGGCCGCAGCGCCTCGACGAGCTGATCGGCCAGGACCACCTGCTCACGCCCGGCTCGCCGCTGCGGCAGGTCGTCGAGGGCCGCCAGCCGATGTCGGTGATCCTCTGGGGGCCGCCCGGCTCCGGCAAGACCACGATCGCTCACCTGGTCGCCCGCTCGGACGACCGGCGCTTCCGCGCCATGTCCGCGCTCAACTCCGGGGTCAAGGACGTTCGCGCCGCCATCGAGGAGGCCCGCCGCATCCGGCGCACCGGCGGGCCCCAGACCATCCTGTTCATCGACGAGGTCCACCGGTTCAACAAGACCCAGCAGGACTCCCTGCTCGGCGCCGTCGAAGACCGCACCATCACCCTCCTCGCCGCCACCACCGAGAACCCGTACTTCTCCGTCGTCGCGCCCCTGGTCAGCCGCTGCGTCCTGCTGACCCTCCGCGAACTCGGCGACGCCGACATCGGCACCGTCGTCGACCGCGCCGTCGCCTCCCCGCGCGGCCTCGACAAGTCGGTCGAACTGACCGACGAGGCCCGCGACCACCTGGTCCGCACCGCCGGCGGCGACGCTCGCAAAGCCCTCACCGCCCTCGAAGCCGCCGCGGCGACCCTCGCCGACGACGCCGCCGAGACCGACGGTGCCCCGCGCGTGACCGTGGCCGTCGTCGAGGCCGCCATCGACACCGCCGCCGTCCGCTACGACCGCGACGGCGACGGCCACTACGACGTGGCCAGCGCCTTCATCAAGAGCCTGCGCGGCTCCGACGTCGACGCCGCCATGCACTACCTCGCTCGCATGGTCGTCGCGGGCGAGGACCCGCGCTTCATCGCCCGCCGCCTGGTCATCTTCGCCTCCGAGGACATCGGCATGGCCGACCCCACCGCGCTCCAGACGGCCACCGCGGCCGCCACCGCCGTAGAACGCATCGGCCTGCCCGAGGCCCGCATCAATCTCGCGCAGGCCGTCATCCACCTCGCCACCGCCCCCAAATCCAACGCCGTCATCACGGCCGTCGACGAGGCCATCGCCGACGTGCGCCGCGGCATGATCGGCCCCGTCCCCGCCGACCTGCGCGACGCCCACTACAAGTCGGCCGCCGAACTCGGCCACGGCACCGGCTACGTCTACCCGCACAGCGACCCGCTCGGCGTGGTGCCGCAGCGGTACGCCCCCGACGTCGTGGCCGGGCGCGACTACTACCGGCCCACCGGCCACGGCCGGGAAGCCGAGGTCGCCGACCGGCTCGCCAAACTGCGCCGGATCGTGCGGAAACGCGACGATGACCGGTGAGAGCGGTCCGCCGCCGGGCCCGCGGCGCTCGAGCGACCGCATCGCCGAAGCGCTGGCGTCCACCGGGAACCGGATCGCACGGCTGCGTTTGACGGTGCTGGCCGTCGCCGCGGCGACCGTGCTCCTGGTCGCCGCGGTCCTGTGGCACGGCCGGGCGCTCACGATCGATCCGACGCGCAGGGCGGTCGACGAACTCGACGTGCCGGCCTGGGCGTCCGTCAGCGTCAGCGACGAGACCTACGGCAGCCGCTGGTGCGTGGGGGAGTGCCGGGTGCGGACGCGCACCTGGACGTCCGAAGGCACTGTGGACGACACCGCGGGGGAGTTCTGGAAGGCCCTGCTGGAGAACGGTTGGCGCCCGGCGGACGAGGAGCTGTGCGTCGGCGAGGAGGGCTGCTACGTCCGCGACGAGCTCTACCTCGAGCTGTGGGTGGTGCCGGTGAGCTGCGACGACCGCTACGAGCTGTGCGTGGGCTCGGAGGTGACCGCGGTGGTGGCCTCCCAGGCCGCGCAGCCTCGGCTCGCGAAGGAGCGGCGGACGGCCGTCGAATTGGAATGAGGACGGGCGGCCGAGCGGTCGCCGGGCCGCCCCATTGCGCTTTCTGTCCCTCTCTGCAAGGTAAGGTCAAGGCTGCGTTGCTCATGCGCGAGAGCCAGGAATCATCATTAGCCGCATTAGTGCGGTCAATTCTTCGTCAAGGGGGAAGTCGTGCCGGAGGAGTCATTGGCCTTGGAGTTCAACGACGGTTGGGATATCTTCGCGGCCCTGGCAGGGGTCGGGATACTCATTCTCTGCGTGGTCTTGAGCTTCGTCCTGATCAGCGTGCGGAACAAGATCGTGTCGAAGGCGGGCCGCACTCTCGACAAGGTCGACCGCGAAGTCGGTCCGCTGCTGCAGAACCTCAATACGACCGTGACCAACGTCAACTCGTCGCTGGTGAAGGTCGACGGCGAACTGGTGAAGGTCGGCTCGATCACCGACAACGCCGCCAACGTGTCGTCCAATGTCGCGAACCTGACCACGCTGGTCGCCTCGGCGGTGGCATCGCCGCTGGTCAAGGCCGCGGCGTTCAGCTTCGGTCTGCGCAAGGCCGTCAAGAAGCGGGGCGAGGACATGGACGAGCAGCAGGTGCGCCGCATGGTCGAGGCCTCCAAGCAGAACCGCAAAGAGCGCAAGCAGGCCCGCAAGGCCCGCAAGCGCGGCAAATAGACTTGAGGAGATCCCATGTTGAAGCGGATGATCTGGGTGGGCGTCGGCGTGGTCGTCGGGGTCGTGGTCGTGCGGAAGCTGACCAAGGCCGCGGAGTCGGTCACTCCCGGCGGGGTCGCCGACCGGGTCGGCGACGCCGGTGCTGAAATGAAGGCATCGTTCCGAGCGTTCTGGTCCGACGTCTCCGAGGCGAAGCAGGCCAAGGAATCCGAGCTGCTGGACGCCATCGAGCGCGGCGACGACATCGCGCCGCTGCTCAGCGAAGAGGAAGAAGACGCCGCGACCGCTCATGGCCGGCTATAGCACTGAAGGAGGTGCCCATGGAGACCGCTGAAATCCAACGCCGGTTTCTGAAGTTCTTCGAGTCAAACGGCCATACGGTGGTCCCCAGCGCACCCCTGCCGGCGATCGAGGACCCGAACCTGCTGTTCATCAACGCGGGCATGGTCCAGTTCGTCCCCTATTTCCTGGGACAGGCGAGCCCGCCGTGGCCGCGGGCGACCTCGATCCAGAAGTGCCTGCGCACCCCGGACATCGAGGAGGTCGGCAAGACCTCCCGCCACGGCACGTTCTTCCAGATGAACGGCAACTTCTCGTTCGGGGACTACTTCAAGGAGCAGGCGATCCGCTTCGCCTGGGACCTGTCGACCGGATCGGTCGAAGACGGCGGCTTCGGTCTCGACGCCGATAAGATCTGGGCCACGGTCTACCTCGACGACGACGAGGCCATCGACATCTGGCACAAGCAGATCGGCCTGCCGATGGACCGGATCGTGCGACGCGGCCAGGCCGACAACATGTGGTCGATGGGCATCCCCGGGCCATGCGGGCCTTGCTCGGAGCTCTACTACGACCGCGGTCCCGACTACGGCCCCGAAGGCGGGCCCGAGGTCGACGAGGACCGCTACATCGAGTTCTGGAACCTCGTGTTCATGCAGCAGGAGCGCGGCGCCGGCCCGGCCAAGGAGGACTACGAGATCCTCGGCGACCTGCCCAAGAAGAACATCGACACCGGCATGGGCATGGAGCGCATGGCGGCGGTCCTCCAGGGTGTCGACAACATGTACGAGACCGACCAGGTCCGCCCCTTGATCGACAAGACCGCGGAGCTGACCGGTCGCCGCTACGGTGTCTCGAGCTCGCACACCGCCTCCGAGTCGCACCCCGACGACGTCCGCTTCCGGATCGTCGCCGACCACGTCCGCTCGAGCCTGATGCTCATCGGCGACGGCGTCGTGCCCTCCAACGAAGGCCGCGGCTACGTCCTGCGCCGCATCATGCGCCGCGCGATCCGCGCGATCCGCCTGCTCGGCTACGACAAGCCGGCGATGCCCGAGCTGCTGCCGGTGGCGCGCGACCGCATGGCCCCCTCGTATCCCGAGCTGGCCGCCGACTTCGAGCGAATCTCCTCCTACGCCTACGCCGAAGAGGAGTCGTTCCTGTCCACGCTCAAGCGCGGCACCGAGATCCTCGACATGGCGGTCACCGAGACCAAGCGGGGCGGCGGGAAGTCCCTGGAGGGCTCGAAGGCCTTCGAGCTGCACGACACCTACGGCTTCCCGATCGACCTGACCTTGGAGATGGCCGAGGAGCAGGGCCTGCAGGTCGACGAGGACGGCTTCCGCCGCCTCATGGCCGAGCAGCGCGCCCGAGCGAAGGCCGACGCGGAGGCCCGCAAGACCGGGCACGTCGACCTGTCGGTCTACCACCAGATCCGCGACGCCGCCGGCACCACGTCGTTCACCGGCTACACCGAGGACTCCCGCGAGACCGACGTCCTGGCGATCGTCGGCGCCGACGGCCGCGCCCGCGACGCCGAGGCCGGCGACGAGGTCGAGATCGTCCTGAAGGCCACCCCGTTCTACGCCGAAGGCGGCGGCCAGCAGGCCGACACCGGCCGGATCACCGTCGGCTCCGGCGAGCTGGAGGTCTACGACGTCCAGTCGCCGGTCCCGGGCCTGATCGTGCACAAGGCCAAGGTGCTGCGCGGCGGCGTCCTCGAAGGGGACACCGCCTACGCCGAGATCGATCGGCGGCGGCGCGGTGCGATCAGCCGCGCCCACACCGCCACGCACCTGGTCCACACCGCGATGCGCAACTTCCTCGGCGAGTCGGCCACGCAGGCCGGTTCGCTGAACGCGCCCGGTCGGCTCCGGTTCGACTTCAACACGCCGAACCAGGTGCCCGATTCGGTCCTCAGCGACGCCGAGCAGCAGGTCAACGAGATCCTCGAGCACGACCTGGAAGTCAAGGCGTTCACCACGAGCATGGCCGAGGCCAAGGCGCTGGGCGCGATGGCGCTGTTCGGCGAGAAGTACGGCGACGAGGTCCGGGTCGTCGAGGTCGGCGACTACGCCCGTGAGCTGTGCGGCGGCACCCACGCGGGCCGCTCCGGTCAGCTCGGCGTGGTCAAGTTCCTCTCCGAGTCGTCCATCGGCTCGGGCGTGCGCCGCGTCGAGGCCCTGGTCGGCATCGACGCCTTCCAGTTCCTCGCCCGCGAGCACGCCCTGGTCAACCAGCTCGCCGGTCTCTACAAGGTGCCGTCGGACCAGGTCAAGGACCGGGTCGAGGCGACGATCGCCCAGCTGCGCGATGCCGAGAGGGAGCTCGCGCAGCTGCGCAGCCAGATCGTGCTGTCCAAGGCCGCGGACTACGCGGCCGAGGCCAAGCAGGTCGGCGCGGTCAAAGTCGCCGCCGTGAAGGCCCCGGACGGCACCAAGGGCGGCGACGTCCGCAAGCTCGCGATGCAGATCCGCTCGCACCTGCCGCAGTCCGAGGCCGGCGTGGCGGCCGTGGTCGCCACCGCCGGCGGCAAGGCCAGCGTCGTCGTCGGCGTCAACGCCGCGGCCAAGGCCGCCCACATCAGCGCGGCCGACCTGGTCAAGAGCGCGCTGTCGGGCCGCGGCGGCGGCAACGACGACATCGCCCAGGGCGGCGGCGTGCCGGCCGAGCAGGCCGACCGCCTGCTGGACGACATCGTGCGCGCCCTGGCCGAGTAGGCCCCACGTGATCGAAGAGCAGTCCGGCCCCGCCGCCACCGAGTGGCGGCGGGGCCGCCGTCTCGGCGTCGACCTCGGCAAGGCCCGCATCGGCGTCGCCGTGTGCGATCCCGACGGCATCCTGGCCACCCCGGTGACGACCGTCCGTCGCGACATGCGGACCGGCGGCGAGGAGATACCGAACGATATTCGCGAACTCGCGGAAATCGTCGCGGATTACGATGTGGTCGAGATCGTCGTCGGTCTACCCGTTACCCTTTCGGGTGAGGAGGGGTTGGCCGCCGAACACACCCGGACCTGGGTGGAACGGTTTGCCGACCGAGTCTCCCCCGTGCCGGTTACTCTGACCGACGAGCGGCTCACCACGGCCGTCGCCACCCGCAGACTCCATGAGGGGGGCGTCCGCGGCAAGCGGAAGCGCTCCGTCGTCGACCAAGCCGCCGCGGTGGAGATCCTCCAGCAATGGTTGGATCAGCGGCGGAGGAAATGACGCACCATGCTCGGCGACCTTGACTCGCAGGAACACGCAGACGCGCCGAGGCGGCACCGCCGTCGGGAATCGGGAAGCTCGCTCATCGCCATGACCCTCGTCGTGGTCCTGTTCGGCGTTCTCGGCATCGGCGGATGGTGGGCCTACAACAACGTGGTCAAGGAGTTCTTCACCGTCGCCGACTACGAGGGCACCGGCAACGGCACGGTCGTCACCGTCGAAGTCAAAGAAGGCATGTTCGTCTCCGACATCGGCAACGCCCTCTACGAAGCCGGCGTCGTCGCCTCGGCCAAGGCCTTCGTCAACGCCTCCGAGGAGGACGACGACTCGGGCACCAACATCCAACCGGGCATCTACGAGCTGCAAGAGGAGATGTCGGGCGCCGCGGCGCTGGAAGTCCTCATCAACCCAGAGAACCGGCTGGTCAACGCCTTCACCGTCGTCGAAGGCAAGACCACCTTCGAAATCTACGAAGAGCTCTTCGAATTCACCGGCATCCCGGTCGAGGAGTTCGAGGCCGCGGCCGAAGACCCGGTCGCGCTCGGCGTGCCGCAGTTCTGGTTCGAGAACTTCGAGACCGACCAGGAGGTCTCCCTTGAGGGCTTCCTGTTCCCGGCCACCTACGAGATCGACGAGGAAGCGGACGCCGCGCAGATCCTCGGCCAGATGGTCGCCAAGTTCAACCAGGTCATCGAGCAGATGGGTTTCGTCGACACCGTCCGAAACGACCTCGGCGTCGAGCCGTGGATGGCCCTCCAGATCGCCGCGATCATCCAGGCCGAATCCGGCCACCCCGACGACGACCCCAAGATCGCGCGCGTGCTCTACAACCGGCTCTACGCCGACCACGCCGTCGCCGAGCTCGGCTGCAACTGCATGGGCTCGGAGGCCATCTGGAACTACGGCCGCGAATTCGAGGGCCTCGACCCCATCACCTCGGGGGAGATGACCGGCAACGAGATGTGGGACGCGGACAACCGCTGGGCCGCCAGCGTCCACGAGGGCTACTTCCCGACCCCCATCGGCAACCCAGGGGAGGCGGCGCTGACCGGCGCCATGCGGCCGTCCTCGGCCGACAACAAGTGGCTGTACTTCGTCACCGCCTACGAGGACGGCACCGCCATCTTCTCCGACACGCTGGAAGAGCACAACGAGGGCACCAGGATCGCCGAGGAGAACGGGATTCAGTGATGCAGGCAGCCGTCCTCGGCAAACCGGTCGAACACTCCCTGTCGCCGGCGATCCACAACGCCGGCTACGAGGCCGCCGGACTTCGCGACTGGACCTACACCCGCCACGAATGCGACGAGCCGGCGCTCGCCAAGTTCGTCGACGACCTCGACGACACCTGGGCCGGGCTCTCGCTCACCATGCCGCTCAAAGAAATCGCCGTCGTCGTCGCCGACGAGGCGACCGCTACAGCCGAAGCCCTCGGCGCCGCCAACACGCTCGTGCTGCGCGACGGCAGACGCCGGGCCGACAACACCGACGCACCCGGCATCGTCGACGCGCTCGCGGAGATCGGCATGGAAACCGCCGACGAGGTCGCCGTCCTCGGCGCCGGCGGCACCGCGCGCGCCGCGCTCGGCGCCGCCGCGCAACTGGGCGCCGGAGCCGTCACCGTCTTCGCCAGACGCCGCGAAGCGGTGCTCGAGCTCGAACCGGTCGCCGAACGCCTCGGCCTCGAGCTGCGCTCGGCGAGCTGGGACGAGGCCGTCATCGCCGGACGCAGCGACCTGGTCGTTTCCACAGTCCCCAAGGGAGTGACCGACCGCATGCGGATCGACTGGCGGCCCGGCGCCGTGCTGTTCGACGTCGTCTACGACCCCTGGCCCACGCCGCTGGCCGCCCAGGCCGAGCGGGAAGGCGCGCGCGTCCTCGACGGGCTCGCGCTCCTGCTCGCCCAGGCCGTGCGCCAATGGACCCAGTTCACCGGCATCGAACCGGCCCCTGTGGAGGCCATGCGCAAGGCGCTCTACCAGGCCGCGAAACGGCAGTGAACCGGCCGGTCCTCCTCTTCGACGGCGACTGCGGGTTCTGCACCGCCTGCGCGCGCTTCGTCGAACGGCACATCCGGACCGAAGCCGAGATCCGGCCCTGGCAGCGCACCGACCTCCGCGCGCTCGGCATCGACCGGCAGGACGCCGAAGCGGCCGTCCAATGGGTCGGCCCCGACCGGACCGCGGCCGGACCCGACGCCATCGCCGCGCTTCTGCGCCGCGCCCAGTGGTACTGGCGGCCACTGGGCCTGATCGGCTCGCTCCGCGGCGTCTCGCGCACAGCCTGGCCGGTCTACCGGTTCATCGCCCGCCACCGCCACCGCCTTCCCGGCGGCACCGCCGCCTGCTCGCTCCCGCAAGCCGAACGCGACCGCCGCGCGGAAAACCAGTAGCTCCCCGACACCGCGCGCGCTTATGGTCAGAAGATGCCGATCCTCCAGGCCGCCTCGCTGAGCAAACGCTTCCGCCGTCCCGACAAGGCGTCCGGCTTCAAAGGCGCGCTCAAACACCTCGCCCAGCGCAAGTACAAGAACTTCACGGCCGTGGACGGCATCGACCTCGAGATCGACGCCGGCGAGTCGGTCGCCTACGTCGGCCCCAACGGCGCCGGCAAGTCGACCACCGTCAAACTCCTGACCGGCATCCTCGAACCCACCGAAGGCACCGTCCGCGTCATGGGCCGCGACCCGCACGCCGAGCGCATCGCCAACGCGCACGACATCGGCGTCCTCTTCGGCCAGCGGACGCAGCTGTGGTGGGACCTGCCGGTCGAAGAGAGCCTGAAGCTCCTCAAGCACATGTACGGCGTCTCCGAAACCGACTACCGGGCCCGCATCGAGCGGTTCGACGAGCTGCTCGGCCTCGGCGAGTTCATGCCCGCGCTCGCCCGCACCCTCTCGCTCGGCCAGCGCATGCGCGCCGACCTCGCCTGCGCGCTCATCCACAACCCCAAGATGGTCTACCTCGACGAACCCACCATCGGCCTCGACATCTCCGTCAAGGACCGCCTGCGCACCTTCCTGCGCCGACTCGCCGACGACGGCATCACCCTGCTGCTGACCAGCCACGACCTGGCCGACATCGAGGAGGTATGCGAACGGATCGTCGTCCTCGACCAGGGCAGGATCGCCTACGACGGCCCCATCGACGAACTCAAGGGCCGCTACATCACCACCAAGGCCGTCACCCTCGTCCTCGACGCTCCGGCGGACATCGAAGCGCTGTCGGTCAAGTTCGCCGACTACGAATGGTCCGCCGGCCAGGCCGCCAGCGAAGTGGTCGCGACCTACGAGACCGGCCGGTTCAGCACCGCCGAAGTCCTCGGCGACCTCACCGAGCACCTCCGCCCGCGCGACCTCTCGCTGAGCGAACCGAACATCGAGGACGTGATCCGCCGCCTGTACGCCGGAGAGCTCGCACAGTGATCGACCCGCGCCCCTCGAGCGCCACCCGCCCCGCATCGAAGCGGCGAGGCCGCACCCACTCCTTCGCCGTCGACCGGGCCCTGGCGCTGATCGCGATCAGGCGACGCCTGGCCTACAAAGCCACGTTCCTCATCGGCCTCTCCCTCGGCGGCGGCGGCCTCCTCGTCAGCCTCGCGCTGTGGAGCCACCTGATAGGCAACGGCGAACTCGGCGGCTACGACTGGGCCGCGATGCGCGCCTACCTCATCATCGCCTTCCTCACCGCCACCATCGTCTTCGGCGCCGCCGACTGGTACATCGCCGACCGCATCCTCGACGGCCTGGTCGCGATCGACCTGACCAGACCCGTCGACTTCCAGCGCGCCAGGGCCGCCGAGTTCATCGGGTCGATGATCGCCACCTTCCCGACAGCGCTGGTCGGCGGCATCGGCGCCTGGCTGCTGTTCGACCCGCCCGGACCGGTCACGGCGCTGGCGGGCGCCCTGACCGCGCTCAGCATCGTGATCGTCCTCCCTCTCGGCTTCGGACTGGTCTACCTGTCGACGATGGTCTGCTTCTGGACCAAGCGCTACCTGGGCATCATGTGGGCACGCGAAGCGCTGCTCGCCTTCTTCTCGGGGATGATGGTGCCGCTGGCACTCATGCCCGGATGGCTCCAGGCCGTCTCCTGGAGTCTGCCGTTCCCGCACTTCACCACGACGCCGTCGAGCATCTACCTCGGACGGGTCGACACGGCCGGAGCGCTCGGACTCATCGCCGCCGAGCTGGCATGGGCGGTCGGCCTGTGGGTGGGCGCGCGCCTGCTGTGGAGCCGCGCGGTCAAGAAGGTAACGATCCACGGAGGATGAATGCGCCACGCCGCAGCCGTTTACCGGAAGTCACTGGTCGCCCATTTGAGGTCCACCATGGAGTACCCGGCCGACTTCTGGATCATGGCCTCGGCCGGGGCCCTCTGGCAGGTCCTGGCCTTCGCCTTCATCACGGTCCTGTTCGCCAACGTCCCCTCGGTCGCCGGCTGGGGCTACCACGAGATGCTCGTCCTCACCGGATTCCTCAACCTCTCGGGCGCCTCGACGGCGCTGTTCTGGGACGGCATATGGAGCACCCCGACGATGATCGTCAAGGGGGACATGGACTACCGGATCACCCGGCCCGCGCCCGTGATCATCCAGGTCGCCTCCGCTCACATCGGCATGCAGGCGTTCGGCGAGCTGACCATGGGCGCGGCGATGCTGATCTACGGTTGGATCGGCGCGGGTCTGAACCCGATGCTGATCCCGCTCGCGCTGCTGCTGCTCGCCGTCGCCGTGGTATTCCAGTGCTCATTCCTGACCGTCATGTGCGCCATCGGGTTCTGGGTCAAGGGCCACTTCCCCTCCTTCGCCTGGGTCGCCGGAGACCTCCAATTCGAAGTCATGCGATTCCCGCTGGGCATCTACCCGGCAGCCGTGCGAGTCCTGGTGACCTTCGTGCTGCCGTTCGCCTTCGCCAGCTTCATCCCCGTGCAGATACTGATCGGAGAGCGCTCCGCGTGGTGGCTGGCCGGACCGGTGGCCGCGGCCGCGGCCATGGTCGCGATCATGCTCGCCGTCTTCCACGCGGGCCTGCGCAACTACGACTCCTCGGGGCACTGAAGCGGCCGGGCCCACGCGATGGACCCCTTTTCCAGAACGGCCGGCGCCGCTCCCGGGACCGCGCGGAAAATGCCTTGCGCCGGAGACAGGGCCTCCGCTACGGTCGATCCGGTCGCCCCGAGTGCATCGAAGTGGCGGGGCCGAACGCGTCTGGAGGTGAGTACTGATGGTTGTCACCGTGTTTCGTCATGCCGTGAGTACCAGTTCACCTCCCGTCGGCGCGCCCTGATCCTCTGACGCGTGCCGCCGGATTCCGCACAGGAGTAACCGCAGTGGCACGCAAGCCCAACAGCACTTCCACCTTCGAATCCACTCGTCGCCGCAAACGGCTCGACGAGGACGAGATCTTCTCACCCGAGGAGCAGGCCCGCTTCGAAGCGATGCGCTCCGAGGACGTCGACGACGCCCCGGCCGACGACCTGCCGCCCACCGGCGACCGGTGGTCGATCTGGGACCAGTCCGAACCGCTCCAGCGCGGGCCGGAGCCGTGGCCCGACTGGGTCATCACCGACCTCGGCGCCGTCGACTACGAGCTCGGCGTCCTCAAGACCGGCAAGGAGGCCGACGTCTTCCTCATCGAGCGGGCCGTTCCGGGCACCGACCGCTCGACGCTCATGGCCGCCAAACGCTACCGCTCGGCCGAGCACACCCAGTTCAACCGCGCCGGCGACTACACCGCCGGGCGCTCGGCGCGCCGCTCCCGCGACCGCCGCGCCATGGAGCGCCGGACGCGGTTCGGCCTCGAACAGGCCGCGGGCCGCTGGGCCGCCGCCGAGTTCGACGCGCTCAAGTCGCTTCACGAGGCCGGAGTGGCGGTGCCCTACCCGGTGCAGGTCCTCGGCACCGAAGTGATCATGGAGTTCATAGGCGAGGGCCGCGCCGCCGCCCCGCGCCTGGCCGAGACCCGGCCCGACGAACCCGAACTCGACGCCCTCTGGGAGCAGGCCTGCGAGAGCCTGCGGCTCATGGTCGAGCAGGGCTACACCCACGGCGACCTCTCGGCGTACAACACCGTCGTCCACGACGGCCGCCTGGTGGTCCTGGACCTGCCCCAGATCGTCGACATCTACGCGAACCCCAAAGGCCTCGAATTCCTGAACCGCGACGTCGAGAACCTCGGCGGCTGGTTCACCGCCAGGGGACTGCCGCGCGAGGAGGTCGACGACCTGCTGACCGAACTGCTGGTCCTGGCCGGCGTGCTGTGAGCCGAAGACCCCGGAGGCGGCGGGACGCCGCCCCCGGGGCCTTCGTGCCCCGAACGGCTGTCCCAGGGCCGATATAGCCTTGTGCCCGTGAGCGTTGATTACCGTCCCGCCCCGGGCACCATTCCCACCGAGCCGGGGGTCTACCGCTTCCGGGACCGCGACCGGCGCGTCATCTACGTCGGCAAGGCCAAGAACCTCCGCAACCGCCTGAACTCGTACTTCGCCGACGAGACCCGGCTCCACGAGCGCACCCGCCGGATGGTCACCACCGCCCGCAGCGTCGAATGGACCGTCGTCGGCACCGAGGTCGAGGCCCTCCAACTCGAGTGGACCTGGATCAAGGAGTACGACCCCCGCTTCAACGTCATGTTCAAGGACGACAAGTCCTACCCGTGGCTCGCCGTCACCGTCGGCGACGAGTTCCCCCGCGCCCAGGTCATGCGCGGCGACCGCCGCAAAGGCGTGCGCTACTTCGGCCCCTTCGGCAGCGCCTGGGCCATCCGCCAGACCCTCGACCTGCTCACGCGGGTCTTCCCCATCCGGACCTGCTCGGACACCGAGTTCAAACGCTGCGGCCGCATCGGCCGCCCCAACCTGCTGGCCGACATCGGCAAATGCTCGGCCCCGTGCGTCGGCCGCATCTCCGCCGAGGAGTACCGCGAACTGGTGGACGGCTTCTGCTCCTTCATGGCCGGCGACACCGCCCCGGTCCGCCGGCGGCTCCTCGCCGAGATGCAGGCCGCCTCCGAGTCCCTCGACTTCGAGAGGGCCGCGCGCCTGCGCGACGACCTCGCCGCCCTCGACAAAGTCCTCGAACAGCAGGTCGTCGTCCTCGCCGACGACGTCGACTGCGACGTCATGGCCGTCGCCGACGACGAGCTCCAGGCGGCCGTCCAGGTCTTCCACGTCCGCGGCGGGCGCATCCGCGGGCAGCGCGGCTGGGTCATCGACAAGGCCGAGCCGGTCGACCTGGCCGGCATCGTCGAGCGCTTCTGCACCCAGTTCTACGGCGAACTCGGCGAGGACGTGCCGCGCGAAGTCCTCGTCCCGGCCCTGCCGTCGGACGCCCCGGCCCTGACCGACTGGCTGTGCGAGAAGCGCGGCACCAAGGTCGACCTGCGGGTGCCGCGGCGCGGCGACAAGCGGGCGCTGGCCGAGACGGTCGAGAAGAACGCGAACGAGTCCCTGCAGCGGCACAAGCTCAAGCGGGCCGGCGACATCACCGCCCGCTCCAAGGCCCTCGAAGAGCTCGCCGACGCCCTCGAGCTGCCCGAGGCGCCGCTGCGCATCGAGTGCTACGACGTCTCCCAGTCCCAGGGCGACGACGTGGTCGCCTCGATGGTGGTCTTCGAGGACGGTCTGCCGCGCAAGAGCGAGTACCGCCGCTTCGTCATCAAGGGGGAGCGGAAGGACGACCTGGCCTCCCTCCAGGAGACGCTGCGCCGCCGCCTGTCGAAACTCCAGGAGCAGCCGACCGGTTCGCCGCTGGAGGAGGACGACCAGCCGCGCTCGGGTTTCCACTACCCGCCGCAGCTGCTCGTGGTCGACGGCGGGCGGCCGCAGGTCGCGGCCGCCGAGCAGGTGTTCGCCGAGCTGGGGATCGACACCGTCAACCTCGCCGGCCTCGCCAAGCGTCTCGAGGAGATCTGGCTGCCCGGCGAGGAGTACCCGGTGATCCTCTCCCGCACCTCTGAGGCCCTCTACCTCATGCAGCGCGTCCGAGACGAGGCCCACCGCTTCGCGATCTCCCTGCACCGCAACCGCCGCCGCAAGCGCATGAAGTACTCGGCGCTCGACGGCGTCCCGGGCCTCGGGGAGGCCAAGCGCAAGGCGCTGCTGCGGCGGTTCGGTTCGGTCAAGCGCATCAAGGAGGCCGACCGCGAGGATCTGGAGACCGTCCCGGGCGTCGGCCCGAAGCTCGCCGAAGCAGTCCTGTCACACCTGCGTAATCCCGAGGACAACGGCGATTGAGACCCGCGTGGTAGCAATGCTGGAGTCAGACGGCACGGCCGGGCCGCGGATCCGGCAAGATCAACCTCGGGAATACTTAACGTTATGAATGTGGCAGTTGAGCAGTCTGCGGCCGGCGAGCGGAGCGAACTCGACCTGGTCATCGTCACGGGCATCTCCGGCGGGGGACGCTCGACGGTGGCGCGCGCCCTGGAGAACGTCGGCTACTACGTCGTCGACAACCTCCCCGAGTCGCTGGTGGCGCAGGCCGCCGAGCTGGCCGCGGCGGGCGGCCCGGAGACCAGGCGCACCGCGATGGTCCTCGACGTGCGGTCGCGCGCCTTCATGACCGACCTGGTCGGTGTCATAGAAGACCTGCGCAAGGCCGGGTTCAAGCCGCACATGGTGTTCGTCGACGCCGACGACGACGTGATCATCCGCCGCTTCGAGAAGGTCCGGCGCGCCCACCCGCTCCAAGGCGACGGCCTGCTCGGCGACGGCATCGCCGCCGAGCGGCGGCTGCTGGAGCCGGCGCGGCTCTCGGCCGACACGCTCTTCGACACCACGCACCTCAACGAGAACCAGCTGCGCGCCCGGGTCGAGGAGGCGTTCCTGGCGCCCTCCACCCCCGGCCTGCAGTTCACCTGCTTGTCGTTCGGTTTCAAGTACGGCATCCCGCGCGATGCCGACTACGTCGCTGACGTACGATTCCTTCCCAACCCGTACTGGGTGCCGAGTCTGCGCGACCACACCGGAACCGACGGCGAAGTGTCGGGGTACGTCCTCTCGCAGGAGGGCGCCGAGGAGTTCGTCGAGGCCTATGCCGGTCTCCTCCTGGGCACCACTCAAGGCTTCGAGCGGGAGGGCAAGCGGTACATGACGATCGCGATCGGATGCACCGGCGGCAAGCACCGCAGCGTGGCCATCGCCGAGGCACTGGCGAAGCGCTTGAGCGCGGCCGGGTTCCCCGCCAACACCCATCACCGCGACAGAGGGAACGAATAACGCATGAGGAAAGTCGTCGCTTTCGGCGGCGGTAGGGGTCTGTCGGCCTCGCTGCGAGCGCTCACCCGGCTCGACATCGATCTGACGGCCGTGGTGACCGTCGCCGACGACGGCGGCTCTTCGGGGATCATCCGCAGATCCCGGCCGATCCTCCCTCCCGGGGACCTGCGCAAAGCCCTCGTGGCCACCGCCGATCCCGACCGCGCGGCGGCGACGCAGCTGTTCTCGCACCGCTTCGACGGCTCGGACTTCCTCGCCGGTCACCCGGTCGGCAACATCGTCCTCGCCTCACTGCTGGAGCGCCGCTCCAACCCGGTGGCGGCGCTCGAGGAGGCCGCCGAGCTCGTCGGCAGCCGCGCCCGGATCCTGCCGATGTCGTGCGAGCCGCTGCACATCGAGGCGGACCTGGCCGAAGGCTCGGGCGTGCGCACCATCGTCGGCCAGCACGACGTGGCCGTCGCCGACGGCGAGGTCACCTCCGTCCGGCTGCTGCCGGCGGACGCGACCGCCTGCCCCGAGACGCTGGAGGCGGTGGCCGAGGCCGACTGGCACGTCTTCGGCCCCGGCTCCTGGTACACCAGCGTGATCCCGCACCTGCTGCTGCCGGAGCTCCGCGAGGCCATAGCGGCGGCCGGCGCCCGCCGAGTCGTGGTGCTCAACCTCTCAGAGGAGAAGGAGACCGACGGGCTCAGCCTCGCCGGCCACCTCGAGGCGCTCGGTCGTTACGCGGAGGGTGTTCGGTTTCACTACGTCGTCTCGGGCGACACCCGAACCCTGGATGACCCCGGTTCGTTGAACAGTGCGGCACAATCGTTGCAGGCGGAGTTGGTCGCGGCGGACCTCGCCGCGGACGTCGTCACCCACGACGTGGCCGCACTCGCCGCCGTTCTGGGAAATCTGCTCGTCGAAGATGGTGGTTAGCGAATGGCGATGACCTCGGAGGTCAAGGACGAACTCAGTCGGATAGAGGTCACGAAGTCCTGTTGCCAGCGCGCCGAGCTCGGCGCGCTGTTCCGGTTCGCCGGCGGGCTCCACCTGGTCGGCGGCGCCAACGTCGTCGTCGAGGCCGAAGTCGACGCCGGAAACGTCGCGCGCCGCGCCAAGCGCATGATCAACGAGCTCTACCACTACGACTCCGAAATCCACGTGCTGGTCGCCGCGGGTCTGCGCCGCACGAACCACTACCTGCTGCGCGTCATGGCCGACGGGCAGGCCCTGGCCCGCCAGATCGGCCTGACCGACCAGCGCGGCTACCCGGTCCGCGGCCTCCCGGCCCACGTCGTCGGCGCCTACCCGTGCTGCGCCGAGGCGGCCTGGCGCGGCGCCCTGCTGGCCCGCGGCTCGCTCACCGAGCCGGGCCGGTCCTCCTCGCTGGAAGTCACCTGTCCCGGCCCGGAGACGGCGCTGGCCCTGGTCGGGGCCGCCCGCCGCCTCGGCATCAGCGCCAAGTCCCGCGACGTGCGCGGGGTGGACCGCGTGGTCATCCGCGACGGCGACGCCATCGGCGAGCTGCTCACGAGGCTCGGGGCGCACAGCTCGGTCCTGACCTGGGAGGAGCGGCGCGTGCGCCGCGAGGTGCGCGCCACCGCCAACCGCCTGGCGAACTTCGACGACGCGAACCTGCGCCGCTCGGCCCGCGCCGCCGTGGCCGCCGCCGCGAAGGTCACCAGGGCCCTGGAGATCCTCGGCGACGACGTGCCCGACCACCTGGCGAGCGCCGGACGGCTCCGGCTGGAGCACCGCCAAGCCTCCCTGGAGGAGCTCGGCGCCCTGGCCGACCCGCCGTTGACGAAGGACGCGATCGCCGGCCGGATCCGGCGCCTCATCAACATGGCCGCGAAGCGCGCGGCGGACCAGGGCGTCCCCGGACCGGACGAGGCCGTGGCCGAAGAAGAGGCGCTGGCGGCCTGACAATGCCGTGCGCTCGTCTGACAGCGCTTTCTTAACCGCGATGTCATGCCGCTGTGGCGAGTGTGACATGATCGGGAAGTCCCGCCATCGAACGCGCTCGCAGCGCGTAGCGGTAGGGTCAAAGAGTGCTCGGCGACGAGGCCGAACAGCGCGATCTGTTCCACCGTCGCTCTTCGGATGAAATGAACGGATCGCTCAGTCAGAGATATTCACCTTCTGTTCTTAGCGAGGAGATGGGCACGTGACCATCCGCGTTGGTGTCAACGGCTTCGGCCGTATCGGCCGCAACTTCTTCCGGGCGGTTCTCGCCTCCGAGGCCGATGTCGAAGTGGTCGCTTTCAACGACCTCGGCGACACCGAGACCATTGCACACCTGCTCAAGTACGACAGCATCCTCGGCCGCCTGCCGTACGAGGTCAAGGTCGGTTCCGGTGAGCTCACCGTGAACGGCAAGACCATCAAGGCGTTCGCCGAGCGCGACCCGGCCAACCTCCCGTGGGGCGAGGTCGGCGCCGACGTCGTCATCGAGTCCACCGGCTTCTTCACCGACGGCACGAAGGCCTCGGCGCACCTCGAGGGCGGCGCCAAGAAGGTCATCATCTCCGCCCCGGCGAAGAACGAGGACATCACCGTCGTCATGGGCGTGAACGACGACAAGTACGACGCCGAGAAGCACAACATCATCTCGAACGCGTCCTGCACCACCAACTGCCTGGCGCCCATGGCCAAGGTCATCAACGACGCCATCGGCATCAACAAGGGCCTGATGACGACCATCCACGCCTACACGCAGGACCAGAGCCTGCAGGACGGCCCCCACAAGGACCTGCGTCGCGCCCGCGCCGCGGCCCTGAACGTGGTGCCGACCTCCACCGGCGCGGCCAAGGCCGTCGGCCTGGTGCTGCCCGAGCTCAACGGCAAGCTCGACGGCTTCGCCATGCGCGTCCCGATCGCCACCGGCTCCGCGACCGACCTCACCTTCGAGGCCGCCCGCGAGACCACCGCCGACGAGGTCAACGGCGCGCTCAAGGCCGCCGCCGACGGGCCGCTCAAGGGCATCCTGTCCTACACCGAGGACCCGATCGTCTCCAAGGACATCGAGACCGACCCGCACTCGTGCATCATCGACGGTCAGCTGACCAAGGTGATCGACGGCAACCAGGTCAAGGTCGTCGGCTGGTACGACAACGAGTGGGGCTTCTCCAACCGCCTCGTCAGCCTCGTCGAGCTGGTCGGCTAGCAGTCACATGAAAACTCTCGACGAACTCCTGAAGGAGGGCGTCAACGGTCGGCGCGTCCTCGTGCGCGCCGACCTCAACGTTCCTCTGGACGGCAAGAACATCACCGACGACGGCCGCATCCGCGCCGTCGCCCCGACCGTTGGAGCGCTCGCCGAGGCCGGCGCCCGCGTCGTGGTGTGCTCCCACCTGGGCCGCCCCAAGGGCGAACCGGACCCGGCGTTCTCGCTGGCCCCGGTGGCCCAGCGGCTCGGCGAGGTCCTCGACCGCGAGGTCGCCTTCGCGACCGACACCGTCGGCTCCGACGCCGAGTCCAAGGCGGTCGCCCAAGGCGACGGCGACGTGCTCGTCCTGGAGAACCTGCGCTTCAACAAGGGCGAGACCAGCAAGGACGACACCGAGCGGGCCGAGTTCGCCGGTCAGCTCGCCGCCTTCGGCGACCGCTACGTCGACGACGCCTTCGGCGCCGTCCACCGCAAGCACGCCTCGGTCTACGACGTCGCCAAGCTGCTCCCGCGCTACGCGGGCTGGCTCATCGCCAAAGAGGTCGACGTCCTCTCCAGGCTCACCGGCGAGCCCGAGCGCGAATACGTGGTCGTCCTCGGCGGCGCGAAGGTCTCCGACAAACTCGCGGTCATCGACAACCTGCTCGGCAAGGTCGACACGCTCATCGTCGGCGGCGGCATGGCCTACACCTTCCTGGCCGCCCAAGGCCACGAGGTCGGAGGCTCCCTGCTCGAGAAGGACCAGATCGAGACCTGCAGGAACTACCTGGCCCGGGCCGCCGAGCTCGGCGTCGAACTGCTGCTGCCGGTCGACACCGCGACCGCCGCCGAGTTCGCCGCCGACGCCGAACCGATCGTCGTCCCCGTCACCGAGATCCCGGCCGACCGCATGGGCCTCGACATCGGCCCCGAGTCGGCCGCGCTCTTCGCCGAGCGCATCGCGGCGGCCGGCACCGTGTTCTGGAACGGCCCGATGGGCGTCTTCGAGTTCCCCGACTACGCGCACGGCACCAAGGCCGTCGCGCAGGCGCTGGTCGACTCCGAGGCGTTCAGCGTCGTCGGCGGCGGCGACTCCGCCGCCGCGGTCCGCACCCTCGGCCTGCCCGAGGACGGGTTCGGTCACATCTCCACCGGCGGCGGCGCCAGCCTCGAGTACCTCGAAGGCAAGACCCTCCCCGGCCTCGACGCACTGGAGGAATCATGAGTGAGACCCGCAAGCCGCTCATCGCCGGCAACTGGAAGATGAACCTCAACCACCTCGAAGCGATCGCGCTGGTGCAGAAGCTGGCCTTCAGCCTCACACGCGAGCAGCTCGAAGCGGTCGAGACCGTCGTCCTGCCGCCGTTCGTCGACATCCGCAGCGTGCAGACCCTCGTCGACGGCGACAAGCTCCACATCGGCTACGGCGCCCAGGACATCTCGGCGCACCCCTCCGGCGCCTACACCGGCGAGATCGCCGGCTCGATGCTGGCCAAGCTCGGCTGCTCCTACGCGACCGTGGGACACTCCGAGCGCCGCCAGTACCACGAGGAGTCCGACGAACTGGTCGGCGCCAAGGTTCGCCAGGCGCTCAACAACGGCATCAGCCCGATCCTGTGCGTCGGCGAGCCGCTGGAGGTCCGCGAGGCCGGAGACCACGTCACCCACACCGTCGGACAGCTCCTGGCCGCCGTCGACGGCCTGACCGAGGAAGAGCTCGCCAAGGTCGTCGTGGCCTACGAGCCGGTCTGGGCCATCGGGACCGGCCGCACGGCCACCCCCGAGGACGCCCAGGAGGTCATCGGCGCCGTCCGCTCCGCGCTGGCCGACAAGTTCGGCTCCGTGGCCGAGCGGGTCCGCGTCCTGTACGGCGGCTCCGTCAAATCGGTCAACATCGCCCAGATCATGGCCAAGCCCGACATCGACGGCGCGCTCGTCGGCGGCGCCAGCCTCGATGCCGAGGAGTTCGCCAAGATCATCCGCTTCCCCGAGCACACCAACGCCTGAGGAAGCCCGAGACTGTGGGGTCGCCGTACAAGGGCGTGCGGCGGCCCCGCACCTGCGAAGCCGTATGCGGCTTGCGTTAGACTCGTGGCCGGTTGCCCGCTACGCGGGCGTTCCGACCCGTTGGAGAGGACACCCGATCGCCGATGATGACGGTACTGACTTACGCCCTGCTGATCCTGCTGCTCGTCTCGAGCGGCGGTCTCATCCTGCTGGTGCTCCTGCACAAGGGCAAGGGCGGCGGCCTGTCGAGCATGTTCGGCGGCGGCATGTCGTCGGTCGCCTCCGGCTCCTCCGTGGCCGAGAAGAACCTCACGCGCATCACCATCGGCGTGGGCGTGATCTGGTTCGCCACCATCGTCGCCTACGGCCTGCTGCTGCGAGCGCTGGTCTAGACCCGAAGACTTCGACGGGCCCTGCGGAGCGCAGCTCTGCGGGGCCCGTTCGCGTTGCCGCGCAATAGAACAGTGAGTCGTTCCACCGCGTTCGCCGGAAGGCTCGGCCCCTCCGTGATGTTATGCCGGGTATGAAAGCCGTCATCATGCGCCGCTACGGCGGACCCGAGGAACTCGAAGTCGCGGACGTGCCCCGACCCGAGCACGGACCCGGCGAGGTCGTCATCGAACTCAAGGCCGCTTCGGTCAACCCCGTCGACTGGAAGATCGGCGCCGGCCGCTTCGACGCCCACATTCCCGGCGACTTCCCCCTTGCCCCGGGCTGGGACGGGGCGGGCACGGTCGTCGAAGTCGGCTCCGACGTCACCGAATACGCCGTCGGAGACGAGGTCTTCGGATACGTGCGCCGCCCGACCGTCAAGTGGGGCACGTACGCCGAGTACACGATCGCCGAACCGAACATGATCGCGCCGAAACCGGACAGGCTCGACTGGCCGTCGGCCGGCGGACTCGCTCTGGTCGGCCTCACCGCCGTGCAGACCCTCGACGCCGTCGGCGTGGGGGAGGGCGACACGGTGCTCGTCCACGCCGCCGCAGGCGGCGTCGGCTCGCTGGCCGTCCAGATCGCGGCGGCCCGCGGCGCCCGCGTCATCGGCACCGCCTCCCCGCGCAACCACGACTACCTGCGCGGATTCGGCGCCGAACCGGTCGAATACGGCGAGGGACTCCTCGACCGCCTCCGCGGCCTCGCCCCTTCGGGCGTCGACGCCGCGCTCGACGCGGTCGGCGGTGGCGAAGTGGAGCTCTCGATCGAAGCCGGGGCCGACCCGTCCCGCGTCGTATCGATCGCCGACCCGCGAGTGGAGGACAAGGGCGGCAAATACGTCTTCATCGAGGCCGACAGCGAGGACCTGCGCACGCTGACCGATCTGGTCGAATCGGGCCGGCTCTCGGTCCCGATCGCGGCGATCCACCCGCTCGAAGCGGCGGCACGGGCATGGAGGGAGAACCAGACCGGCCGGACCCGCGGAAAGATCATCCTCACGATCCCGTGACCGGCGCCGAGGCCCCGCGTTCGCGCGGGGCCCGGTCCGGGGCCCGCATCGACACGGCCCGTACACATGGCACACTCTGGGGCGACAGGCGCACGACCCCCGACAATCCGATATAGAGAGCCCCATGCCAGAACCCTCCTCGGATCTCCGCCAGACCCTCCACCGCATCCACACCGAGCTCGACGGCGAAGCGCGTGCGGCCGCGCTCGAGCGCCATGTCGAGGACGTCGCCGCCGCCGGCGACGAGCCGCTGCTCAACGAGACCCTCGCCGACCTGGTCAGCTCCTACGAGTTCTCGCACGATCCCACTCGCCTGCTCGTGCCGTTCGCCCGCATGCTGCGCAACTTCGACACCGCGCCCGAGCACTTCGACGCGAATCTGACCCACCGCGTCCACTGGATGTTCAAGTGGGTCGTCGGCAAGATGATCGATCACCCCGACGTGAGGCTCGAGTCCATCGAGGAATGGCTGGGGCAGATGCGCCGCCGCTACGCCGAGGCCGGTCACTCCCTGCACCCGGTCCACGAAGCCGAGCACCACCTCGCCGACCACCTCGGCGACCATGAACGCGCCGCCCGCGCGCTCGCGGCGATGACCGCCACCGAACCGGACCACATGAGCGACTGCGAAGCCTGCCGCTGCCACAACCTCGGCTCGATCGCCGCCGAGGACGGCGAGCCCGAACGGGCCCTGCGACTGTGGGCCCCGGTCCTCGAAGGCGGCCTGCGGTGCGCCCACGAACCACACGCGGTGCTCGCCGGCTCCCTGCTGCCGCTCACCGAACTCGGACGGCTCGACCAGGCCCGCGCCAACCACCTCCACGGCTACCAGATCACGCGCGGCAAAGAGGACCTCGTCTACGCGATCGTCAAGCACGCCCGGTTCTGCGCGCTCACCGGCAACGAGGCCAGGGCCGTCGAAATCATCGCGGCCCACACCCGCTTCTTCGACCTCGACCTCTCACCGGAGGGCCGCCGCGGCCTCTACGAAGCCGTCCAGCTCACCTGCGCGGCGCTGATGGAACTGGGACTGGGCGAGACCGAACTGCCCGGTCCCGAACAGCGCACGTGGCGCGCCGACGAGCTCCACGAGCTCGCCGACCGCGAACGCCGCGCCGTGTGCGAACGCTACGACGCCCGCAACGGGAACGACCACCAGTCGCGCACCTCCGCCGAACGCGTCCGGCTCTCCGACGCCCACCCGCACGTCCCCCTGGGTCTCAAGACCATCCCGAGCGCCCACGAGCCCCGCCCCGCCGCCGTGCCCGAACCCGAACCCGAATCGCCGGAGCGGCTCCAGACCCTGCTGGAGGAGGCCCGAGCGGCCACCGAGGCGTTCGCTGAGGACGACGACGCCAAATGGGAGCTGGTCGGCCGCGCCGCCGAGCGGCTCGGCGTGACGCTCGACCCCGCCGACGAAGCCGAAGTCCTCCTCGCCCGCGTCGGCGCCGCGAGCGACCTCGACGAGGCACTGGCGCTGGCCGAGCGCGCCGGCGCCGCCTACGCCGAGGCGGGCCTCGACGGCAAAGTGCTCAGCAGCCGGGCGATGACGATGCTCTGGAGCTCCGGCGAGCGACCGGAGACGGTCTTCGAGCAGTCGCAAGCGGTCCTCGACGACGCCGAGCGCCTCGCCCCGACCGACCCCGAACGCGCACTGCGCACCCGCGCGATGGTCCACGTGGCGCTCCTGCAGGCGCACCAGGCACGGGGAACGGACCCGGACCCCCGGCTGCTGGCCACGGTCGAGGCGATCGACGCCGAGCTGGCCGCGGGCGCCGACGACGCGCGCGCATGCCAGGTCCGATTCCACCTGGCCAACGCCAGGGCGGCGTACGCCGCCGACTCCGACGCGCTCGTCGATCTGCGGCGCGCCGCGTTCGAGCACGCCGAGGCCGGCGGCCACTCCTTCGAGACCTTCATCGGCGCCGCCGAGTACGCCGCCGTCCTCGGCCACACCGGTCAGCACGAAGCGGGACTGCGCGTGGCCGAGACCGCCATCGGCGCGGTCCAACCCGACTTCCCGCCCTTCCCCGTCGCCGCCGTCCATCTGCTCGCCGCCGAATGCTCGGTCAACCTCGGCCGGTGGGACGCCGCCGAGCGGTACGCGGTCCAGGCGGCCGCCGGCTACGACGGCGTGGGGGAGAACGGCTGCGCGGCGGTGGCCAGGCATCTGCTCGGCGTCGCGCTCGTCTCACAGGAACGCCGGGAGGAGGCGATCGTCGTCCTCGAGGCCGCCCTGCCCGACCTGGCGCAGATGCCGGAGGAGGAGCACTGGCGCCTGGTGGACGCCCGCTACCTGCTCGCCGACGCCTATGACGACCTGGCGGAGGCGCGAGCCGGACTCGAGTACGCCCTCGAAGCGCTCGGCCTCATGGACGACGGCACCGAGCACCCGAACCCCACGATGTACCCGCGCGCCGCCCACCTCGCCGGCCTCCTGCTCGAGCAGCTGGAGGACCACGACGCGGCGATCCAGTGCTACAGCCGAGCCGAAGCGTCCTGGCGGCGCCTCGACATGCTCCCGGCCGCCTCCGGTTCTCTCCGGGCCGCCGTCTGGGCGCGGTCCCGAAGCGACGAGCCCGACCGGGAGGCCGGGGCCGAGGCCATGCGCGCACTGGGCGACGAGCTCCGGTCCCACTGGTCCGAGGTCGAACTGCCGGAGCCGTATCGCGAGGCCTGCCGCGAGGAACTGGGGGAGACCCTCTACCAGATCGCCGTCTTCATCGACTCCGATACGGACAGCCTGGAACTGCTGCGCGAAGCGTTGGCGGTCTTCGCCGACGGGGAATACCTGGCGCATCGCGCGGTCAGGGTGACGCACCTGTTGATGCACCGGCTCGCTGGCGCCGGGGACGTCGACGGAGCTCAATCGACTGCCGACGAGGCCGTGACGAGGCTGAACGCCGCCGGGCACGCCGATCTGGCCGAAGAGGTCGAAGCCCACCTGCGGCAGTTGCGAGAGGCGTTTGGACAGTGACGGAATTGCGGGAGCCGACCGGGAACGGCACCGCGAGTCCGTTTCCGCGCGTTCATATGACCGCTTTACAATGTGTGCCCTGCGTCATAGAATCGTTCCGGGCGGTTCCCCCAGCCGCCCCGGCCAGTCACGGTCGAAATCCACAGAAGATCCCCCATCTGTGAGGAGCGATCACTTCTATGTCCAACGGACACGCCATCCGTGGCACCCGTATCGGCGCCAACCCGGCATTCCATTCCGAGCGAGGCGAGCCGGTGCCGCGGCAGAACGTGAGTTATTGGTGCGCCAACGGACATGAGACCAACCGGTCGTTCGCGCTGTACGTCGATCTACCGAACGAATGGGATTGCACCCGCTGCGGCTGGCCGGCCAGCCGCGACCGGGCCAACCCGCCGGAACGTCCCAGTGTCAAGCCGTACAAGTCGCACCTCGCCTACGTCCGCGAGCGCCGAAGCGAGGAGGAGGCCGAAGAACTCCTCGCCGAGGCCCTGGCGGCACGCGCCGCCAGCCGCGGCGAGCAATTCCAGTAGTCAACTACCACGGAATGAGTACCGTGTCTTGTCACTCGTGCCCGCCACTGGTTGCGGCGTATCGGCGACATTGGACTGGTTGACAACGAGCACCACGGTAGATATCGGGTCCGACAAGAACACCGATTCCAACCGGGACATCCGATTCCCGCACCGGGAAGCGAGCAGGGGCCCGGCGACCGCGGTCGCCGGGCCCCTCGCTCCGAGGAGTCCCTAGAACTCCAGGTGCTTCAGACGCGAAGCCGCGTCGGCGTCGATCAGCCAGCGGGTGTGCCCCTGCGCCTGCACCCTTCCGGCCGGCAGCATCGGTCCCGCCAGCGCCTCGTCCACGGCCTCGGCCTTGCCCGAGCCCGAGGCGATGATCCACGCCGCGGAGGCGCTGTTGATCGCCGGCATCGTCAGCGACACGCGCATCGGCGGCGGCTTGGGGGAGTCGTGCACCCCCACCGCCGGATCCTCACCGGCCGCCAGCGCCGGGTGGTCCGGGAACAGCGACGCCACATGGCCGTCCTCGCCGATCCCCAGCAGCAGCAGGTCGAACGGAGGCAGTCCCTCCTTCGCCGACGTCGGCGCGCCCGAGGCGACCTTCCCCGCCGCCGCCTCGAGCTCCGCGGAGTACACCGCGGCCGCCTCTTCGGGAGTGTCGACGACGTCGGAGGCCGGCATCGGGTGGACGCGCTCGGGATCGACCCGCAGGCCGTCCAGCAGCGCCGCCCGCGCCTGCGTCTCGTTGCGGTCCGGGTCGCCCGACGGCAGGAAACGCTCATCGCCCCACCAGAAGTCGACCTTCGACCAGTCGACGATGCCGCGGATCCTGGAGCGGACCACGTTGGAGTACACCGCCGCCGCGATCCGCCCGCCGGTCAGCACGACCGAAGCCTCGCCGCGCTGCGCCTGCGCGTCGGCCAGCCGGTTGATCAGCCTCGCGGCCACGGCCTCGGCGAGCACCTCGGCGTCTTCGTGCACGATCACCGCGTTGCCGCCGCTCATGACGCCACCTCCTCGGCGTACCGCCGACTGAACGTGTCCAGCACCCGCCGGTAGGCGTCGTCGGGGTCGATGTGCCGCAGCTCCTCGGCCAGCAGCTGCCCCAGCGTGCGGCCCTGCAGCGTCTGGTGACGCTTCGGCAGGCCCGCGTGGCGCAGGACGGTCTCCCCGTCGGCCTTGCGCTCGATCTCCATCGTCTCGCCGCCGGCCATCGAGAACGCCACCGACTCGATCGCCGGCAGGTGCTCCGAGTTCCGCGCGACCTCGGTGTCGACGATCGTCGGCGCCACGCCGAGCCGGCTGTCGAGCCACGCGGCCATGAGCTGCGCCGACGGGTCCTGCCGGCTGCCGCGGATGTGGATGGACTCCACCGCGTGGACCACTCCGTCGAAGGCGCTGGCGATGAGCGAGCGCCACAGGCTGATCCGCGTCCAGCAGATGTCGGTGTCGCCGGGCACGTAGCCCTGCGCGCGGCGGAACAGCGACTCGACCGGGTCGGCCGCCCGCGCCGAGTAGGTGATGCGCCGGTCGGCGAAGGTCCGCAGCTCCTGCTCGAGGCTGTATCGCACCGGGTCGAGCAGCCACCAGGTGACGACCGGGATGTCCGGCGCCAGCATCGGCAGCACGATCGAGGTCAGGTGCGAGGTGGCCGGCCCGTCGAGCCGCAGGATGATCGCCTCGGCCGCGCCGAGCCGCTCGCCGAGGGTGACCTCGGCGTCGATGCGCGGCTCGGCCGCGTCGACGTCGCGCGGGATCGCCAGGATCAGCCGGTACGGGTGTTCCTGGGCCGCTTGGGAAGCGGCCTGCTCGACCTCTTCGCGCTCGTCCTCGGTCGTCAGCGCCACGAGGTTGAGGGCCAGGCTCGAGGTGCCGCCGACTTCGTGCAGCAGGCCTCCGAGGGCCTTCATGATCTCGCCGGTCGTGGTGTCCTTCAGATGCACTTCCAGAACCCCCTTCTATGCCCGCCGCCAGCGCCGGCCGGACGCCTGCAGCATCAGATCGGCCCCGGCCGGGCCCCAGGTCCCGGATTCGTAGGGTTCGGGCTTGGTGCCCTCCCAGAAGTCCTCGAGCGGGTCGACCACGGCCCAGGAGGCGTCCACTTCGTTCGCGTCGGGGAACAGGGTCTTGTCGCCCAGCATCACGTCGAGGATGAGCCGCTCGTACGCCTCCGGGCTCGACTCGGTGAACGTCTCGCCGTAGCCGAACCCCATGGTGATGTCGCGCAGCTCCATGCCGGTGCCCGGCACTTTGGAGCCGAACTTGACGGTGACGCCCTCGTCGGGCTGGACCCGGATGACCAGCTGGTTGTTGCCGAGGATCTGCGTGTCGTAGTCGGCGAACGGCATGTGCGGGGCCTCCTTGAAGACCACCGCGATCTCGGTGACCCGCTTGGGCAGGCGCTTCCCGGTCCGCAGGTAGAACGGGACGCCGTTCCACCGGCGGTTCTGGATGCCGATCTGCACCGCCGCATACGTCTCGGTCGTGGAGTCTTCGGGGATGTTGTCCTCGGAGCGGTAGCCGGAGACCGGCCGCCCCTGGACCCACCCGTCGGTGTACTGGCCGCGGATGGCCGTGGCCTCCAGGTCCTCACCGAGCTTGACTGCCCGCAGGACCTTCAGCTTCTCGATGCGGATCTCCTCGGCGTCGAACCCGACCGGCTGCTCCATCGCCGTCAGCGCGAGCAGCTGCAGCACGTGGTTCTGCAGGACGTCGCGGGCGGCCCCGTTGGCGTCGTAGAACCCGGCGCGGGTGCCGATGCCGACGTCCTCGGCCATGGTGATCTGCACGTGGTCGACGTAGTTGGAGTTCCAGATCGGCTCGAACATCGCGTTGGCGAAGCGCAGCGCGAAGATGTTCTGGACCGTCTCCTTGCCCAGGTAGTGGTCGATCCGGAACACGTCCGGCGCGGTGAAGACCCGGTCGACCAGGTCGTTGAGCTCCCGCGCCGAGGCCCGGTCGGTCCCGAAGGGCTTCTCGACCACCACGCGCCGCCAGCCGCCGCAGTGGGCGTTGTCGGCCATCTTCGTGCGCTGCAGCTGCTTGAGCACCGTCGGGAAGGCCTGCGGCGGGATCGAGAAGTAGAACGCGGCGTTGCCGGGGATGCCGTGGGTCTCCCGCAGTTCGTCCAAGGTGGACGAGAGGCGGTCGAAGGCGGCGTCGTCGTCGAACGCGCCGGGCACGAACTTGAAGTTGCCGCTGAGCCGGTTCCACACGTCCTCGCGCCACGGCGTGCGGGCGTGCGCCTGCGCGGCCTCGCGCGCCATGTCCTCGAAGGTGCCGTGGTCCCAGTCGCGCCGGGCGAACCCGGCGATGACGAACGACGTCGGCAGCAGGCCCCGGTTCGCCAGGTCGTAGATCCCCGGGATGAGCTTCTTGCGCGCCAGGTCTCCGGTGACGCCGAAGATCACCAGCGCGCACGGCTCGGGGATCCGAGGCAACCGCCGGTCGGCCGGATCGCGCAAAGGGTTCTGCGCGTGCGAAGCCCGCCCCGGTTCGGGGCTGTGGGCGGGGAGACGGGTGGGCGGACTGTCGGATCGGTCCATTCAGCTCAGCCTCCTGACCGCATGGAGCAGCTGGTTGACGCCGCGCTTGCGGTCGGTCAAGTGGAGCCTGACCATCGGGCGGCCCCGCGACTGGAGCGCCTGCCGGTCGCCGGCGGCCTGCGCGGCCTGGAGGGTGGCGAAGGTGTAGTCCCTGCCGGGGATCTCCACGTCCTCGCCGACCTCGCCGGTGATCTGCAGGAACGCGCCGGTCTGCCGGCCGCCCTTGTGGAACTGCCCGGTCGAGTGCAGGAACCGCGGTCCCCAACCCCAGGTGACCGGGGCTCCGGTGCGGTCGGCCAGCTCGGCGCGCAGCTGCGCGGCCGCGGCGTCGTCGAGCCGGTCGAGGTAGGCCATGACCGCGATGTAGGCGCCTTCATGGTCGGCGTCGACCAGCAGTTCGCCCAAGGCGCCGCCGACGGACTCGGCGTGGCTGCCGTAGATCTCGATCGCCCCGTCAACGGCGTGCGGGCGCTCCTCGGGCAGGCCCTCGGCCAGGATCCGCTTGGTGTTCTCTTTGGACTCGGTGACGTTCGGCTGGTTGAACGGGTCGATGCCGATCAGGTGGCCGGCGTAGGCGGTCGCCAGCTCCCAGCACAGGAACTGGGCTCCCAGCGGGCCGTTGACCACCGTGTCGGGCATCGCCAGGCGCGAACCGGAGTTCGGCAGCCCGGTCGAGGAACCGCCGACGGTGGTGTAGACCCGGTCGGAGCCGCGCGCGCCCGGCGCGGCCGGGCCCTCCAGGACCACCGGCAGGGTCCCCTTGCCGTCCTTGCCGAGCGATTCGGCGATGAGCTGCTCGGCCCAGTCCCCGAGACCGACGATGCCGGTGCCGTCGTCGGCGATGGTGATCGTGGGCTTCGCGGCGATGACCGCGCCGAGCACCGCCGCCGGGTTGTCCTCCCCGCGGGCGATGCTGTTCGCGAAGGTCTCGGCCTCGTCGATGAGCTCGGCGATGTCGGCTCCCGCGAGCGCGCTCGGCACGAGCCCGAACGCGGTCAGCGCCGAGTAGCGTCCGCCGACGGTCTCGTCGGCCAGGAACAGGTGCGCGCCGGTCTCCTTCGCCAGGTCCTCCAGCTGCGAGCCCGGGTCGGTCACGAACACGAACCGTTTCGCGAAGTCCTCGATGCCGATGCCCCGGAACGCGGCCTCGAAGGCGCGGCGCTGGGAGTCGGTCTCGACGGTCGAACCGGACTTGGAGGAGACGACCACGGCGGTGCGCCGCAGCGACTCTTCGCCGATCTCGGCCAGGACCTGGCCGGGATCGGTGGTGTCCAGCACGCTCAAGCCCAGGTCCAGCGTCCGCGAGATGACCTCCGGAGCCAGTGACGAACCGCCCATGCCGCACAGCGCGATGTGGTCGATGCCCTGTTCGGCGAACTCGGCGCGGAGCTTGGCGAGCGGATCGACGAGCTCTCTGGACTTCACGAAGGTGTCGACCCAGCCGAGCCGGACCGAGGCCTCGGCCTCGGCGTCCGGTCCCCACAGGGTCGGGTCCTTGGCGGCGACCTTCGCCGGGACGTCGGCGCTCTTGAGCGCTTCGACGTCGCGGTTCACGTCCACCCCGGTCGTGATCGCCAGGCCCCCGGCGGCTTCCATCTTGCCCATCATCGCCTAACCTCGGTTCTCGTCATTTGAGTGCGCAGCGAGCTTGGATTCGACTTCGGCCAGCAGCTCGTTCCAGCTGACGGCGAACTTGTCGACGCCCTCGTCCTCCAGGACCTGCACGACGTCGTCGTAGTCGACGCCGATCGCGCCGAGCCGCTCGAGCACGTCGGCGGCGTCGCCGTAGTTCGGCCGGACGGTGTCGGCCTCGACCCGGCCGTGGTCGGCGAAGTCCTCGAGGGTCTTCTCCGGCATGGTGTTGACGCAGCCGGGAGCGATGAGCTGCTCGACGTACATCACATCGCGGTAGTCGGGGTCCTTGACCGAGGTCGAGGCCCACAGCGGTCGCTGCGGCCGGGCGCCGGCCGAGGCCAGCGCGGCCCAGCGCGGCGAGGCGAAGACTTCTTCATACGCCTGGTACGCCAAGCGCGCGTTGGCGATGGCGGCCTTGCCCTTGAGGTCCCGCGCCTCGTCGGTCCCGATCGCGTCGAGCCGCTTGTCGACCTCGGCGTCGACGCGGGAGACGAAGAACGAGGCGACCGACTGCATCTTGGCGATGTCGACGCCGGCGGCCTTGGCCGACTCCATGCCGGCCAGGAAGGCCTCCATGACCTCGCGGTAGCGCTGGAGCGAGAAGATCAGCGTCACGTTGACGCTGATGCCCGCCGCCAGCGCCGCGGTGATCGCGGGCAGGCCCTCCTTGGTCGCCGGGATCTTGATGAACAGGTTCGGGCGGTCGACCGACCACCACAGCGCCTTGGCCTCGGCGATCGTGGTCTCCGTGTCGTGGGCCAGCCGCGGATCGACCTCGAGCGAGACTCGCCCGTCGGTGCCGCCGTCGGAGTCGTAGACCCCGCGCAGCACGTCGCAGGCCCAGCGGATGTCGTAGGTGGTGATCGACCGCACCGCCTCCTCGACGCTGACACGGCGGCGGGCGAGGTCCTTGATCTGCTCGTCGTAGGCCCCGCCCTTGGACACGGCCTTCGCGAAGATGGTGGGGTTCGACGTCACTCCGACCAGGCTCCGGGTCTCGATGAGCTCGGCGAGATTGCCGCTCTCGAGCCGTTCACGGGAGATGTCGTCGAGCCACACCGAGATGCCGGCTTCTGACAGGGCGGCGAGGTTCTCGTTGGTGCTCACTGGTTTCCTCCAGCCGATGTAGCTTGTCCTCTGTGGCCTTAACTGCTGTTACTGTGCCTTCTTGATCGACGAGCGGGCCGCGTCCGCGACCGCGTCGGCGGTGATCCCGAATTCCTCGTACAGCTTCTGGTACGGCGCGGAGGCACCGAAGTGTTCCAGCGACACGCTGACGCCCGCGTCGCCGACGATGTCGCGCCACGGCATGGCCACGCCCGCCTCGACCGAGACGCGCGCCTTGACCGCCGCCGGCAGGACCGACTCGCGGTAGGCGTCGTCCTGCTCGTCGAACCACTCGCGGCACGGCATGGAGACCACGCGCGCCCGCACGCCCTCGGAGGCGAGGGTCTCGGCGGCGGCGACGGCCAGCTGCACTTCCGAGCCGGTGCCGACGAGGATGACGTCCGGGGTGCCCTCGGTGTCGGCCAGCACGTAGGCGCCCTTGGCGGCGCCCTCGGCGGAGGCGAACTCGGTGCGGTCGAACGTGGGCACGGCCTGCCTGGTCAGCGCGAGGGCCGCCGGCCGGTCGGTGTTGCCCAGCAGCGTCCTCCAGACCACGGCGGTCTCGTTCGCGTCGGCCGGGCGGACGACGTCCAGGCCCGGCATGGCGCGCAGGCTGGCCAGGTGCTCGACCGGCTGGTGGGTCGGGCCGTCCTCGCCGAGGCCGATCGAGTCGTGGGTCCACACGTAGATCACCGGCTGCCCCATGACCGCGCTCAGGCGGACCGCGCCGCGCATGTAGTCGGAGAACACCAGGAAGGTCCCGCCGTACGGGCGGGTCGGGCCGTGAAGCTTGATGCCGTTGAGGATCGCGCCCATCGCGTGCTCGCGGATACCGAAGTGGAGGGTGCGGCCGTACTGGTGGCCCGGGAACTTCTTGGTCTGCCACTTCTCCGGCAGGAACGAGGGCTCCCCGGCCATGGTGGTGTTGTTGGAGCCGGCCAGGTCGGCCGAGCCGCCCCACAGCTCCGGCAGCACGCCGGCCAGCGCGCCGAGCACCTTGCCGGAGGCCGCGCGGGTCGCCACGCCCTTCTCGGAGGGCTCGAACTCGGGGAAGGCCGCCTCGAAGCCCTCGGGCATCTCGCCGGCCCACAGCCGGTCGTGGAGGGCCTTCCGGTCGGCGTTGGCCGCGGCCCACTCGTCGAAGGACGTCTGCCAGGTCGCGCGGGCCTTCTGGCCGCGCTCGACCGCGCCGCGGGTGTACTCGATGACCTCGTCGGCGACCGCGAAGGACTGCTCGGGGTCGAACCCGAGGGCCTCCTTGGTCGCGGCCAGCTCCTCGCCGCCGAGCTTGGCGCCGTGGATCGCGCCGGTGTTCTGCGCGTTCGGCGCGGGCCAGCCGATGATGGTCCGCAGCTGGATCAGGCTCGGCCTGCCGCTCTCGGCCTTGGCCGCCTCGATCGCCTCGAACAGGGCCTTGGGGTCCTCGCGGTAGTGGTCCTCGGCCCGCCAGTCGACGGTCTGCACGTGCCAGCCGTACGCCTCGTAACGAGCGGCCACGTCCTCCGAGAGCGCCACGTTGGTGTCGTCCTCGATCGAGATCTGGTTGGCGTCGTAGATCAGCACCAGGTTGCCCAGGCCTTGGTGGCCGGCGATCGAGGAGGCTTCGTGGGTGATGCCCTCCTCGATGTCGCCGTCAGAGGCGATCGCGTAGATGTGGTGGTCGAACGGGCTCTGGCCAACCGGTGCGTCCGGGTCGAACAGGCCGCGCTCGCGGCGGGCGGCCATCGCCATGCCCACCGCGGTGGCCAGGCCCTGGCCCAGGGGCCCGGTGGTCGTCTCGACACCGGCGGTGTGCCCGTACTCGGGGTGCCCGGGAGTCAGCGAGCCCCACTGCCGCAGGCTCTGGAGGTCTTCCAGCTCCAGGCCGTATCCGGCCAGGTAGAGCTGCACGTACAAGGTCAGGCTCGAGTGTCCGGCCGACAGCACGAAGCGGTCGCGGCCCTCCCACGTCGGCTCGCTGGGGTCGTGCCGCATCACCTTCTGGAACAGCGTGTGCGCCACGGGGGCGAGAGACATGGCCGTCCCCGGGTGGCCGTTGCCGGCCTTCTCGACCGCGTCGGCGGCCAGGAGACGCGCCGTATCAACCGCTTTCTGGTCGAGCTGGGTCCACTCGAACTGTGCCACTTCGTTACTCCTCGGTACTCTTCGTATTGGGGCCGGTGACGTTTTCCTTCAGACCCTACCTACACGGGCTGAACTTTATGCGCGCTCTCTCGGAGGGCGGAATAGCCGCGGTTGTGAAGCCGCACACCAGTCAGTCTGCCACTTCGTAGACCCAGGTCACGGCCATCGCCCCAGACCGGCGCCGCCCGGCCGCGGGCCGTAGTCTGAGCCGTGATGAACGAGCACCCGACTCGAGCCGCCGTAGCTCCCCGGACGGCCGAGCCCCCGACGCCAGCAGCCCGACCGCGCATCGCTGTCCCCGCCGAGGACCGCGAGGACACCCCGCGCCCGAGCCTGCGCTCCCGCATCGGCGGCTACGTGTCGCTGACCAAGCCGCGCATCGTCGAGCTGCTCCTGATCACCACCGTCCCGGCCATGCTCGTCGCCGCCCGGCAGGAGCACGACGGACTGCCCTCCCTGGCCGCGGTCGTCGCCACCATCATCGGCGGCGCCCTCGCCGCCGGCTCGGCCAACGCCATCAACTGCTACATCGACCGCGACATCGACCAGCTCATGCGCCGCACCTCCCGCCGGCCGCTGGCCAAGCAGGAGATCCCGCCCCGCAACGCCCTCGTCTTCGGGCTCGTCATCGGCGCGGTCGCCGTCCTCGGCATGTGGGCCGTGGTCGGCCCCCTCGCCGCGGCGCTCACCTTCGGCGCGATCGTCTACTACGACGTCGTCTACACGATCTGGCTCAAGCGCACCACTCCGTACAACACCGTGTGGGGCGGCGCGTGCGGAGCCGCACCGGTCCTCATCGGCTGGGCCGCCGTCACCGGACACATGTCCTGGATGGCGTGGGTCCTGTTCGCCGTCGTGTTCCTGTGGCAGCCGCCGCACTTCTACGCGCTGGCGATGAAGTTCAAGGACGACTACGCCGCCGCCGGCATCCCGATGCTCCCGGCGGTCGCCCCCGCCAAGCGCGTCGCGGTCGAATCGGTCGTCTACGGCTGGCTCACCCTCGCCGTCTCGGTCGTCCCGTTCTGGCTCGGCTCCACCTGGCTGTACCTGGCCGTCGCGGTCGTCTCCGGCGGCCTGTTCGTCCTCGAGGCGCACAAGCTCCTCGGGCGCGTGAACCGCGGCGAGGACCCCAAGCCGATGCGGCTGTTCCACTGGTCCACCAGCTACCTCACGCTGCTGTTCCTCGCGCTCGCCGCCGACTCGTTCCTCATGTAGCGCAAAGGGGGTGTCGTACCCCCTGCTTACGATGGCGCACCATGACGACTCCCCTTGAATCGACCCGCTTGCCCGATGAGGAACGCCTCGCCCTCCCCAACGCTTGGAAGCGGTTCGTGCGGGAGGACGGGCCGGCCGATGCGCGGCCCGATCCCGTCGCGGCCGAGAGGCAGCGAGCCGAACTCGACCGCAGAGCGCCCGAGCTGCGCAGGGAACTGGCGGACATCGGAGCCGCCGAATTCGAAGCGGCCGGATCGGCGTTCCTCCGCGGCGAAGCCGACCCGGCCGGCGCGGCGGCGATCTTCTCCATACTCAACTTCAGTTACCGCGCCAAGAGCCATGCGTTCGTCGACTACGTTGTCGTCGAACACGGTCTCGCATTCGGCGCATGCTTCCTCCTCGAATCGCTGGGCGTCAAGTACTACTGGGACGGCGTCGGGTTCCGGCGGATCCTCGGCCGCCTCCCGGCGACGGACGCCCCCAATGTCAGAGGCGAGTCGGGCACACAGGTCACTCGCCTCCGGGAACTGCTCCAGGGGGCTTCGGAACCCGAGCGGAGTCGGGTGGAGGCGGCCGTGGCGGCACGCCGCTCGCACTCGTGGGAGCGCTTCGGTGGCGCGCTGCTCTTTCCCCAGCGGAAGGACTGGGTCGACGAAGCCTGCCGAGACTACGACCGGCATCAGAGCGAGAGTTTCGCCGATCGCGCGCTCCTTGGCATCATCTCCGACGTCGATCACGTCCGGGCCGCCGGCAAACTGCGCTTCCGTTCCCACTTGTTGTCCACAGCCGACCTCGTCTCCCTCGTCCACCGCCTGGGCGCCGACTGCCTGCCGGTCCTGGCGAGGTCCTTGTCCAGCGGCCTGAGGGCCCACGAACGCCCGCAGGTGTACGCCGCGATCGCGACCCTGCCGTCCGACGAGGCGATGGCCTACCTCGTCGACCACCTCGACGACCGGCACGCGGCGGCGGCCGCGATCAAGGCCGTCTCCCGCTTCCCGAGACGGGCGTTGCGCATCATCGCGAGCCGCGTCCCGGATTCGTCACCTGACCCACCTGGTCGCCTTCGACTCCGATGTCGTCGACCTGACCGGCGAAGTCGACGACCCGGTCGAGCTGCTGATGAAAGTCCAGCTCGGCGGCGGCACCGACATCGCCCGAGCCGTGGACTACGCCGCCGGACTGGTCGAGAACCCCAGGCGCGCCGTCATCGCCCTGATCACCGACTTCTACGAAGGCGGCAGCGAGTCGCGGCTCGTCCACACCGTGAAGGAACTGCGCGACCAGGGAACCGAGGTCCTCGGACTGGCCGCCCTGGACGAAGAGGCCAACCCCGAGTACGACCGGCGGCTGGCCGGGAGACTCGCCGCCGCCGGCGCCCACATCGGCGCCATGACCCCGGCGCACCTCGCCGAATTCGTCGCCGAAAGGCTGGCGACGTGAGAAGAGAGGACCTGCTCGCGCTCACCCCCGAGGGGCTCGCCGCGCTCGCCAACCGGGGCCTGGTCAAACGGGCCGCCAAGGAACTCGACGCCGGCGCCGTCCCCGACCTCCGGACCGGCGAGGACGGCACCGTCCACGCCGGCTTCCCCGACGGCGCCGAGACCGCCCTGCCCGCCGCAGGCGGCCTGGAGGCCGCCACCTGCACCTGCTCGACAGCCGCCAAATGCCGCCACCGCATCGGCGCCGTCCTCGCCTACCAGCGCCGGCACGAGACCGCCGCGCCCACCGAAACCGGGGCGACCGAGACTCCGGCTTCCATCACCGACGACCGACTGCGCGAGGCATTCGGCCGCCGCGCCCTCACCGCCGCCGACAAGACCCGACGCGCCGGCTACACCGCGCACCTCACCTGGCCCGGCCCCGACCGGCCCGCCGTCGCCGCACTGCCCGCGAGCACCGTCACCTTCCTCGTCCCGGGACGACTCGGCTACGTCCACACCGACGCCACCGGCCCCGCCCGCGGCACCGCGGTCATCCTGGCCGTCTGGGCCTTCCGCGAAGCCGAGCCCCAATCCCGGTCGGTCACCGTCGGCGGCGCCGCCGCGTCCGCCGGCGACCTGACCCGGGCCGTAGCGCTGTCCGAACAAGTCCTCCTCGACGGCGTCGAAGGCGCCGACACGGTCCTCACCGCCGCCCTGACCCGTGAGGCCGAGGCGCTCACCGAACGCCGACTCCACTGGCCCGCGGGAGCGCTGAACGACCTCGTCGACCAACTCCAGCGCCACCGCGACCGCGCGGCCTCCTACGACCCGCAGCGCCTCGCCGCCGTGCTCGCCGAGATCCCCGCCCGGCAACGGTCCTCGCGGGTTCCCACCGGCTCCCCGAACTCACAGATCCTCGGCAGCGACGAAGCCGACCAGACCCCGCTCGCCTTGACCCGCCTCACCGGTCTCGGCTGCCGCGTCGGCACCGACGGCGACAAGCGCACCGCCGAGATCTACCTGGCGCACTCCGAGACCGGGACGGTCCTGACCGTCAGACGCCACTGGCCGATCCCCGAAGACCGGACGCTCACCGGCCACGACCTGGCCGCCCGCCGCGTCGCGGGCTGCCGGATCGGCGCGCTGGCGAGCGGGAACGTCGTCACCGAAGCGGCTCGCCGGACCGCGGCCCGCGCGCTCGTGCTGGGCACCGGCCGTCTCGCCGAGACCCGGGCGCTGCCCCTCGGGCAGTCCTGGAACGACCTTCCGCCCAGCCTGCTGATCGGCGACCTGGACGCGCTCAAAACCCGGCTGGAGGCCATGCCGCCGGCACTGATCCGCCCGCGCGTGGACGCCGAACTGGTGCGCGTGATCGTCGTCGAGCACATCCGAGAGGTCGGCTACGACCCGGCCGCTCAGCGCCTCGAAGCCGTGGTCACCGCACCGGAAGGCGGCTCGGCGCGCCTGCGGGCCGCCTACAGGCCCTCCGCTCCCGGCGCCCTTGAAGCGATCGAGGCCGCCCTCGAACAGGACCCGACCGCGATCGCCGGGACGCTGCGCCGCCACCGAGGCGAGCTGATCGTCGAGCCGACGGCGATCCTCACCGCCGAAGGGGCGAAGGTCCCCGATCTCGCGCCCGGCGACGACACCGCCGACCTCGCCGCCGCATCGGTGACCGGGACCGACCCCGTCGCGGCCGCGCTGGAGACGGCGATCAGGGCCTGCGCGGACCTGGCCCACCGCGGCCTCCGGCACGCCCGAGAGCCCTCCCGCGAGCGCGCCGAGGAGGCCGCCGCCGGGCTTCGCCGCGTCGGACTCCAAAGCGCCGCAAGCTGTTTCGTCCAACTGTCCGAATCGTTGCGGATCGACGACGACGCGGCGCGAACCGCGGCCTGGACCCACGCCGCCATCCGAACCCTGACGACCGCCGAGCTATACTGAGCCGATCACCGGGCAATCCCCGGTTCTCTTTCTCCAGCCATGCGAACGACCGGGGCGACCGCGTCCCCGGCCGCGGTCGTCGGCTTCTCTCACCAAAAGCAATGGGGCTTTCTCATCGTGTTCGACCTGCAAGATCCGGTCTTCCTCGCCCACCGGGGCGGAAAACTGCGCACCGCCGCCACCGTCCCGCTGGACACCCGCGAGGACCTCTCGATCGCCTACACGCCCGGCGTGGCCTGCGTCTGCGAGGCGATCGCCGCCGACCGACGCCTCGCCCGCACGCACACCTGGCGGTCCAACCTGGTCGCCGTCGTGACCGACGGCAGCGCGGTACTCGGTCTCGGCGACATCGGCCCGGCCGCGTCCCTGCCGGTCATGGAGGGCAAAGCGGCCCTGTTCCGCGCCTTCGCCGACGTCGACGCCGTGCCGATCTGCCTCGACACCACCGACCCCGACCAGATCGTCGCGGCCGTGACCGCCATAGCCCCGTCCTTCGGCGGCGTCAACCTCGAGGACATCGCCGCGCCGCGCTGCTTCGAGATCGAGGCGCGCCTCAAAGCCGCCCTCGACATCCCCGTCTTCCACGACGACCAGCACGGCACCGCCGTCGTGGTGCTCGCCGCCCTGCGCGGCGCCCTGCGACTCCAGGACCGCCGGATCGAAGACCTCACCGCCGCCGTCATCGGCGCCGGAGCCGCCGGAGTCGCCATCACCAAGATCCTCCTCGAAGCCGGCATCGGCGACGTCGTCGTCTGCGACTCCAAGGGCATCGTCCACCCCGGACGCGACCGGCTCGGCCCGGTGAAGGAGGCGCTCGCCAAGACCACGAACCGCTTCGGGAAGACCGGCGGCGTCGAAGCCGCCCTCGCGGGCGCGGACGTCCTCATCGGCGTCTCCGGCGGCACCGTGGACGAGACGGCGGTATCCGGGATGGCCGAGGACGCGATCGTGTTCGCGCTGGCCAATCCGAACCCGGAGGTGGAGCCCGCGGTGGCGGCGAGGCACGCGGCGATCGTGGCGACCGGCCGCAGCGACCACCCCAACCAGATCAACAACGTCTTGGCATTCCCCGGGATCTTCCGGGGCGCGCTCGACGCCGGGGCCGGGGCGATCACCGAGGACATGAAGCTGGCCGCCGCCGAAGCGATCGCCGAATGCGTCGGCGACGACCTCGCCGCCGACCACATCGTTCCCTCGCCCCTCGACAAGGCGGTGGCCCCGGCGGTCGCGGCCGCCGTCAAGTCCGCCGCCTGACGTCGCGGTCCGGGAGGGACGGCGGCATCGCCGCCCTCCCGCGTTCAGCCTCGGGACGCGTCGATCCGGCCGGCCAGGCGCTCGATCGTCTCTCGGCCCTCCACTTGGGAGGCCCATTCCGCCGGCAGCGCGTCGTGGCCGTAGGCCGCGCCGAGCAGGTTGCCCAGGATCGCGCCGGTCGAGTCCGAGTCGCCGCCGTGGCTGACGGCCGCCACCAGCGACTCGCGCACGTCGTCGGTGCCCAGCAGGCAGTACACCGCGATCGCGAGGGCCTCCTCGGCGATCCAGCCCTCGCCCAGCGGCGCGCACGTGTTGGGCCCGGGAACCGTGTTCCCGGACAGCTCGTAGGCGCGCTGCAGCGCGTCGGCCGTCTCGGAGGCCTCCAGGCTCCGCCGCAGGTGCAGCATCGTGTGCGAGACGGCCTTCTGCGGCGATTCGCCGCGAAGCAGGTGCGACACCGTCATCGCGAACGCGCCCGCCGCCGAAGCGGCGGTCGGGTGCCCGTGGGTGATGGCCGAGCACTCGCTCGCCAGTGCGTAGGCCCGGGCGGGGGAGGAGGCCAGCAGTCCGAAGGGCGCCGAACGCATGACCGTCCCGCAGCCCTTCGAGTCGGCGTTGACTCCGGGCTCGCCGCCCTGCGCCAGCCCCGCGAGGCATGCGCTGCCCGGCGCGCGTCGCATGTAGAGCCACGGTTCGGCGGCCAGCCCTCGCGCGCCCATCGGCGGCATCGGCTTGGTCTGCGTGTCGTACCAGCGCAGGTAGGCGCGGCGGATCGACGCGAACTCGTCGCCGTCGGCGGCCTCGAGGAGCCCTTCGGCGGTGAACAGGGTCATCTGGGTGTCGTCGGTGACGTGGCTGTACCGGAGTTCGGTGACGCCGTCCGGGCCCCATTCCCGCTCGATCTGCGGCCAGGGGTCGAACTCCACTTGGTATCCGAGCGCGTCGCCGACCGCGCCTCCGATGAGGCAGCCCAGGATTCGGTCGTGTGGGGTGATGCGAGGAGTCACGCCCGGATCCTATTCGCCGCGGTCGAGCGGTGACGAAGGGGAGCGGAGGTCTTGACTGAGTGATCGATAACATGAACAATGTATCGACATGCTTCACACCAGAGGATGGGAGACGATGAAGTCCCTGAAACGATCCCGGACGATGGCCGCGGCGGCGGTAACCGCCGCCGCGGCCATCGCTGTCACGACCCTCACCGCGAACCAGGCATCCGCCGACGACGTCGACGCCAAGATCAAGGCCGACCTGGAGGACGCCACCGAGATCTCCGACCGCCTCTACGGTCTGTTCTATGAGGACATCAACCACGCCGCCGACGGCGGCCTCTACGCCGAACTGGTCCAGAACCGCTCCTTCGAGTTCAGCCCCGCGGACGAGGGCTCCTATCACTCCTTGACCGCCTGGGAGGTGGACGGCGATGCCGTTGTTACCGATAACGGCGGTCTCCACGAGAACAACGTCAACTACCTCAGCGCCGACGCCGGCACCACGATCGTCAACGCCGGCTACAACAGCGGAATGGCCTACGAGGCCGGTGCCTCCTACGACTTCTCGGTGTGGACCCGGACCGACGGCGCCGAGCTCACCGTCCAGCTCCTCGACGCCGACGGCGCGGTCGTCAGCGACCCGGTCGCCCTGACCGCGGGCGGCGGCGAGTGGACACGCGTCGAGACCGCCCTCACCGCGACGGCCTCCACGATCGACGGCCGGCTCGCCGTGACCACCGATGCCGCCGCCGACCTCGACATGGTCTCGCTGTTCCCGCACGAGACCTGGATGGGACGCGAGAACGGCCTGCGCCCCGACCTCGCCGAACTCATCGCCGACCTCGAACCGTCGTTCCTGCGCTTCCCGGGCGGCTGCCTGGTCAACTCGGGCACCTTCGACCCGGACAGCCGTCAGCGCTTCTACAACTGGAAGGACACCGTCGGCCCGGTCGAGCAGCGCAAGACCAACTTCAACATGTGGGGCTACAACCAGTCCTACGGCCTGGGCTACTTCGAGTACTTCCAGTTCGCCGAGGACCTCGACGCCGAACCGATCCCGGTGGTGCAGGCGGGCGTGACCGGCTGCGGCTGGAACGAGGTCGCCACGCCCGAGCAACTCGACGGCCTGGTGCAGGACGCGCTGGACCTCATCGAGTTCGCCAACGGCGACGTCGACACCGAATGGGGCGCGGTGCGCGCCGAGATGGGCCACCCCGAGCCGTTCGGCCTGGAGTACATCGGCATCGGCAACGAGGAGCCGAACTCCGAGGGCTACGCCGCCCACTACCCGGAGTTCGACCAGGCGATCCGGGAGGCGTACCCGGACATCGAGATCATCGCCAACTCCGGCCCCGACGACCAGGGCCCGATCTTCGACCGAGGCTGGGAGATCGCCCGCGAGCACGACGCCGACCTGGTCGACGAGCACTACTACAACTCGCCGGAGTGGTTCTTCTCCAACAACGACCGCTACGACTCCTACGACCGGAACGGCCCGCACGTGTTCCTCGGCGAGTACGCCTCCCAAGGCAACACCTGGTGGAACGCCCTCTCCGAAGCCTCGTACCTGACCGGCATCGAACGCAACGGCGACGTCGTCGACCTCGCCTCCTACGCCCCGCTGCTGTCCAACATCGGCTACGTCGACTGGGCTCCGGACATGATCTGGTTCGACAACCACCAGTCGGTGGCCTCGACCAGCTACGAAGTGCAGAAGCTGTTCAGCGCCCACGCCGGCGACGAGGTCTTCGCCTCCTCGATGGAGGCCGCGCCGATCGCGCAGCCGGACATCGCCGGAGGGATCGGCCTGGCCACCTGGAACACGGCCGCGGCCTACGACGACGTGCGCGTCACCGCCGCCGACGGCACCGTCCTGTTCGAGGACGACTTCTCGGCCGGGGCCGACGCCTGGACGCCCACCGGACCCGGCGGGACGCCGACCGGGAACTGGGAAGTGATCGACGGCGCGTACCACCAGACCGAGATCGTCACCGACGCCCGCTCCGTGGCCGGATCCACCGACTGGTCGAACTACACCATGGAACTCAAGGGCACCAAGACCGAGGGCTCCGAAGGCTTCCTGGTCATGTTCGGCGTCGAAGGCTCCGAGGACTACTACTGGTGGAACCTCGGCGGCTGGAACAACACCACCTCCGCGGTCGAGAAGGCCGGCGGCGGCGGGAAGTCCACCCTGGTCAACCACGACACGGTCATCGAGACCGGCCGCGCCTACGACCTCCGCCTGGAGGTCCGCGGCCGCACCATCACCGGCTACGTCGACGGCGAGCAGGCCTTCAGTGTGGTCGACGAGCAGCGGATCGAGCCGCTCTACCAGGTCGTCACCCGTGACGCGGAGACCGGAGCGGTCACCTTGAAGGTCGTCAACGCCCAAGCGCAGCCGATGGCCACCGAGGTCGAACTCGAGGGCCGCAAACTCAAGCGGACCGGCGAAGTCACCACGCTCGCCTGCGACCCGGGATGCGACAACATCCTCGGCCAAGAGCCCGTCCTCTATCCCGAGACCGAGCGGGTCAAGGGACTCGGCAACGAGTTCGTCTACGAGTTCGAGCCGTACTCGGTGACGTTCATCGAACTGATGCCGACCGGCCGGCGCTGAACCGGCACTCCCCAGGAACAGGCGGCCCGGCCGAAAGGCCGGGCCGCCGCATTGATCACGGTACCGTGCAGGACCGCTCGTCAGCGTCTGATGTCACGCTGTCTGAGCTCCGGCAGTACGGTGGAGACAGTCTTGAAGTCGTGGTCGACATGCAGCAGGACCAGGTCGTTGAGCACCGCGGTCGCGCACAGCAGGAGATCGACCACCCCGGCGCTTCGATGCTGACTCAATTGGGTGAGCTTGTACTGCGCCGTGTCCACCCAAGCCCACGCCTTCTTCGGGACCGGAACGTAGGCGAAGGCGAGGTCGAGGTCGTCGGCCAGCTCATCCCTGTGACGGGGGCTTTCCGCCGAGTAAAGGAATTCGATCCGAGTGGCGTCGCACACCCCGACGGATTTCGCGCTGATCTCCTGTTCCCAGACCTCCCGAGTGTCGGGATTCCTGAGCAGGTGCCATAGGGCCGAAGTATCGATGAGGAAGGTCATCGTCGGCTACGCGGCCTGATCCGTCCGGGCGATCCCGCCTTTGCGCGCTTCCTTGGCCGCTTCGTGTGCGGCGGCGGCGGCATCGAACTCTCCCCGATCGCCGCGCTCGGCAAGCCGCCGCAGCGCCTGGAGGCGCTTGGTTCTCGCGGCATACTCGGTAAGCGCTCGGTTCACGGTCTCCTTCTTGGTCTTCGTGCCCATGAGCTCCATGACCTCAGCCAGGGCGGCGTCGTCGATGTCGATCTGCGTAAGGGACATGGCGACCTCACATAATATCCATATGCTGTGTACATAATCATGATAACACGGGATGGCAAGCCATCCTTTATCGCATCACCGTGCGTCGGTTCTATACGTGAGCGTGCCGAAAGCCGACCTCGGAGCGGTCAGCTCCTCACGGGTACATGGGGCTCGGCATTCGTCGCGGCCGTGTCGGCATCCGCCGGCTCCGCGTCCGACTCGTCGCCCGCCACGATCGTCACCGGCGCCGAGGACGCCTGCGGGAGGCGTTTGCGGAGGGTGAAGACCAGCGCGATCGCGCTGATCCACAGCAGCGAGGCTCCCAGCATGTGCATGCCGACCAGCAGCTCCGGCAGGCCCGTGTAGTACTGGACGTACCCGATCAGGCCCTGCAGCAGCTCCACCGCCACCAGCAGGTGCGCCGCCCGCTTCGCCGCCTCCGGCGCCCGCACCGCGTGCAGCGCCGCGACCATCGCGAGCGTCAGACCCAGCAGCAGCCACACCCCGTCGGCGTGGAGCTGGGCCGCGAACTCGGAGTCCAGCCCGTTGCGCGGCGACTCCGGGTCGCCCGCGTGCGGCCCCGACCCGGTGACCACGACGCCCAGCGCGATCACCGCGAACGCCACCGCCGCCAGCGCGCGGCCCAGCACGACGACCGGCCTCGGCACCAACGGCTCCACCGGCCCGTCCGGCTCGCCGGACCGCAGGTACAGCGCCGTGGCGATTCCGAGGATGACGATCGAGGCCAGGAAGTGCAGCCCCACGACCCATGGATTCAAATCCGTCCAGACCGTGATGCCGCCGATGACCGCTTGCACGGGCACGAACGCCAGCACCCCAAGCGCCAGCCGCACCAGCGACGGCCGTCGCGGCGTCCGCGTCCAAGCCGCCACGAGCGCCGCGAGCGCGAGCGCGACCAGCACGAACGTCAGCATCCGGTTCCCGAACTCGATAGCCCCGTGGATTCCCATCGCCGGTGTGGCCGTCAACTGGCCCTCCGAGCAGTTGGGCCACTCGGCGCAGCCCAGGCCCGAGCCGGTCAGGCGCACCGCACCGCCGGTCACGACGATGCCGACATTGGCGATCAGGCTGGCCAGCGCCCACCGGCGCACCGCGGCCGGGTGGGAGAACCACCTCTGCAACAGGTTCACGGTGCCGAATGTATCCTCGGTGGCTTCGGCGCCCGCGTTCCCGGTGCCCGGATGTGGGCCGCGTCGGCTCCAGAACCAGTGAGGTTAGGCAATCCTGCGTGCCGGGTCTCACGATTGTCGCAGTCGACATACCTCCGCGAATTAAGTAACATTTTCCTTGTGGAAATGGTGACGAGGGCGATTGGCAGTCACTCGACCGACGGGGACACCCGCCGGCGGGTGTCGCAGCTGCTGCTGCAACGCGGCCACGCCACGGCCGCGGAGCTCGCCTGCGGCCTCGGCATCACCGCCACCGCCACCCGCCGCCATCTGGACGCGATGGAGTCGGAGGGCCAGGTCGAGACGCGGGTCATCAAGACCTCCAAGCGCGGCCGCCCGGCGAAGCACTACCAGCTCACGTCGGCCGCCCGCGCGTCGTTCGGCCACACCTACGACGACCTCGCGACCGAGGCGCTCCGCTGGATCCGGCGCTTCGAAGGCGAGGACGCCATCAGCTCCTTCGCCGCCGAACAGGTCGCCGGCCTGGAGGCCCGCTGCCGGGACGCCCTGGAGCGGGTCGACTCGGACGACCCGATGGCACGGGCGCAGGCGCTGGCCGACGCGCTTTCAGGTGAGGGCTACGCCGCAACGGCGTCGGTCATCGCCACCGGTGGGCAGCTGTGCCAGCACCATTGCCCTGTGGCAGGGGTGGCGGCGGAGTTCCCGCAGCTGTGTGAGGCGGAGACCCGCGTCATCAGCAAACTGCTGGGCGTCCACGTCCAGCGCCTGGCGACGATCGCCAACGGGGACGGAGTGTGTACTACTCACGTTCCAGGTCCGGTGCCGTTGCCCGCCCCGCGACGCACGGTCGCGGATCGACCGGACTGAACCAACCGACGGGTCAAAGGTGAGACTTGAGATGACCGACACGCAGAAGACTCCGCAGCTGAGCCAGGAAGAGGCCCTGGCCTCCCTGGACCGGTACGAGTACGGCTGGGCCGACTCCGACGTCGCCGGCGCGAACGCCAAGCGCGGGCTGACCGAAGAGGTCGTCCGCGACATCTCGGCGCGCAAGAACGAGCCGGAGTGGATGCTGCAGCGCCGCCTGAAGGGCCACCGGCTCTTCGGCCGCAAGCCGATGCCGAACTGGGGCGCGGATCTGACGGGCATCGACTTCGACAACATCAAGTACTACGTCGAGGCCTCCGAGAAGCAGGCCGAGTCCTGGGAAGAGCTGCCCGAGGACATCAAGAAGACCTACGACAAGCTCGGCATCCCCGAGGCCGAGCGCCAGCAGCTGGTCTCCGGCGTCGCGGCGCAGTACGAGTCGACCGTCCTCTACCACTCCATCCGCGAGGACCTGGAGCAGCAGGGCGTCATCTTCATGGACACCGACACCGGCCTGCGCGAGCACCCGGAGCTGTTCGAGGAGTACTTCGGCACCGTCATCCCCACCGGCGACAACAAGTTCGCGGCCCTGAACACGGCCGTGTGGTCCGGCGGGTCGTTCATCTACGTCCCCAAGGGCGTCCACGTCGACATCCCGCTCCAGGCCTACTTCCGGATCAACACCGAGAACATGGGCCAGTTCGAGCGGACGCTCATCATCGCCGACGAGGGCTCCTTCGTCCACTACATCGAGGGCTGCACCGCCCCGGTGTACTCCTCCGACTCGCTGCACTCGGCGGTCGTGGAGATCGTCGTCAAGAAGGACGCCCGGGTGCGGTACACGACCATCCAGAACTGGTCGAACAACGTTTACAACCTGGTCACCAAGCGCGCGGTCGCCGAGCAGGGCGCCACCATGGAATGGGTCGACGGCAACCTCGGCTCCAAGGTCACCATGAAGTACCCGGCCGTGGTCATGACCGGCGAGCACGCCAAGGGCGAGGTCCTGTCCGTGGCGATGGCCGGAGAGGGCCAGCACCAGGACACCGGCGCGAAGATGACCCACGCCGCTCCGAACACCTCCTCGACGATCATCTCGAAGTCGATCTCGCGCGGCGGCGGCCGCACCTCCTACCGCGGCCTGGTCAAGGTCGACGAGGGCTCCCACCACGCGAAGTCCACCGTCAAGTGCGACGCGCTGCTGGTCGACACCATCTCGCGCTCGGACACCTACCCGTACGTCGACATCCGTGAGGACGACGTCGACATGGGCCACGAGGCGACGGTCTCCAAGGTCGGCGAGGACCAGCTGTTCTACCTCATGAGCCGCGGCCTCACCGAGGACGAGGCGATGGCCATGATCGTGCGCGGCTTCATCGAGCCGATCGCCAAGGAGCTGCCGATGGAGTACGCCCTCGAGCTCAATCGCTTGATCGAACTCCAGATGGAAGGCGCGGTCGGTTAACGGCCAGGCAAGGACGAAGGAACCAGAGAACCTGATGAGCATTGAAGTGGCGGCGAAGCCGCACACCCACGGCAAGGGCGAGACACCGCCGAAGACGAAGTCGCAGCTGCTGCGCTCGTTCGACCCCGCCGACTTCCCGGCCCTGACCGGCCGCGAGGAGGAATGGCGGTTCACGCCGATCAAGCGCCTCGCCGGCCTCGACGACGTCGACACCGTCGCGGCGGTGAAGCCGGTCGACTACGCGCCGCGCGACCTGCCCGCCGGAGTCAAGGCCGAGACGGTCGACAAGACCGACCCGCGGCTCGGCTCGGTCCTCGAGCCCTTCGACCGGACCAGCGCCGTCGCCTGGGCCGGAAGCGAGAAGGCCCTGGTCGTCACCGTCGACCCCGAGGCCGAGATCGCCGAACCGGTCTGGATCGACGTGACCGGCGGCGGCCTCGACGGCGCCTCGTGGGCGCACACGTTCATCGAGGTCGGCCACCACGCGGACGTCACCGTGATCCTGCGCCACACCGGCGCGGCCCGCCTGGGCGACAACATCGAGATCGTCGTCGACGACTCGGCGCACCTGCGCCTGGTCTCGGTCGCCGAATGGGACCGCGAATCGGCCCAGGTCGAGCACCAGAAGGCCCGCCTCGGCGCCGACGCCAAGCTCGACCACATCGCGGTGAGCCTCGGCGGCGACCTCGTCCGCCAGTACCTGTCGGTCGACTTCGCCGCGCGCGGCGGCTCGGTCGACGCCTACGGCCTCTACTTCGCCGACACCGGCCAGCACATCGAGCACCGCCAGCTGGTCGACCACTCGGTCCCCGACTGCCGCTCCCGCGTGAACTACCGCGGCGCCCTCCAAGGCGACCAGGCCCACACCGTGTGGGTCGGCGACGTGCTCATCCAGGACGAGGCCACCGGCACCGACACCTACGAGGTCAACCGCAACCTGGTCCTCACCGACGGCGCCCGCGCCGACTCGGTGCCGAACCTGGAGATCGAGACCGGCGAGATCGCCGGCGCCGGGCACGCCTCGGCCACCGGACGGTTCGACGCCGACCAGCTGTTCTACCTCCAGTCGCGCGGCATCCCCGAAGACGAGGCCCGCCGCCTGGTGGTCAAGGGCTTCTTCAACGAGATAGTCCAGAAGATCCCGTCCGAGTCGCTGCGCGACGAGCTCACCGAGACCATCGTCGCCCGCCTGGACGCGGGTGAGGCGGTCGCCGCATGACCGAGCCCGAATTCATGCGCGTATGCGCGCTCGACGACCTGCCGGAGTCGCAGGCCGTGGCCGCCGACATCCACGGCACGTCGATCGTGCTCGTGCGCAAGGACGAGGAAGTCTTCGCCCTCTACGACGAGTGCACCCACGCCGCCGTGGCGCTCTCCGAGGGCGACGTCGAGGACTGCACGCTCGAATGCTGGCTGCACGGGTCGATGTTCGACCTGCGCACCGGCAAACCGACCGGGCCGCCGGCCACCGTGCCCGTGGCCACCTACCCGGTCGAGCTGCGCGACGGCGACGTGTACCTCAGCCTGAAACCGAAGACCACCGAAGAAGCCTGAAGGAAACCGACTTACCATGAGCAAGCTTGAGATCCGCGACCTGCAAGTCTCGGTAGAAACCGACGAGGGCGCCAAGCCGATCCTGCACGGCGTCGACCTCACCATCAACTCCGGCGAGACCCACGCCATCATGGGCCCCAACGGCTCCGGCAAGTCGACGCTGGCCTACTCGCTGGCCGGGCACCCGAAATACGAGGTCACCGGCGGCTCGGTGCTCCTCGACGGCGAAGACGTCCTCGAGATGAGCGTCGACGAGCGCGCCCGAGCCGGCCTGTTCCTCGCCATGCAGTACCCGGTCGAGGTCCCCGGCGTGAGCGTCTCGAACTTCCTGCGCACCGCCAAGACCGCCATCGACGGCGAGGCCCCGAAGCTGCGCACCTGGATGAAGGACCTCAAAGGCGCGATGACCTCGCTGAAGATGGACGAGGCGTTCATCAACCGCAATGTCAACGAGGGCTTCTCCGGCGGCGAGAAGAAGCGCCACGAGATCGTCCAGATGGAGCTGCTCAAGCCCAAGATGGCCGTCCTCGACGAGACCGACTCCGGCCTCGACGTCGACGCCCTCCGGATCGTCTCCGAAGGCGTGAACCACGCCAAGGAGACCACCGACTGCGGCGTCCTGCTCATCACCCACTACACGCGCATCCTGCGCTACGTCAAGCCCGACTTCGTCCACGTCTTCGTCGACGGGCGGATCGCCGAAGAAGGCGGCCCCGAGCTGGCCGAGAAGCTCGAAGCCGAAGGCTACGAGTCCTACGTCGGGTCTCAGGCGGCCTAGAAAGCAGAGGAGCCCAGTGGAGGCTGACACCAAGCTCGACGTCGAGGCGATCCGAGCGGACTTCCCGATCCTGCAGCGCAAGATCGGGGACCGGCCGCTCGCCTACCTCGACTCGGCGGCCACCTCGCAGCGCCCCGTCCAAGTCGTCGAGGCGATGCGACGGTTCACCGAGCACTCGAACGCCAACATCTCCCGCTCGGTCCACACCCTCGCCTCGGAGGCCACCGACGCCTATGAGGGGGCCCGCGCCAAGGTCGCCTCCTTCATCGGCGCTCCCAGCCCTGACGAGGTCGTCTTCACCAAGAACGCGACCGAGTCGATCAACGCGATGGCCTACGCCTTCCAGAACGCCACCGTCGAACGCGGCGCTGACCCGCGCTTCGTCCTGCGGCCCGGCGACGAGGTCGTGGTGACCGAGATGGAGCACCACGCCAACCTCGTGCCCTGGCAGCAGCTGTGCGAACGCACCGGCGCCACGCTCCGGTGGATCGGCATCACCGAGACCGGCAGACTCGACCTGGAGCACCTCGACGAGGTCGTGAGCGAGCGCACCAAGCTCGTCTCCTTCGTGCACGTCGCCAACCTCCTCGGCACGGTCAACCCGACCTCGCAGATCGTGGCCCGCGCCAAGGAGGTCGGCGCCGTCGTCGGGCTCGACGCCTCCCAGGCCGTCCCGCACCTGCCGGTGGACGTCACCGCGCTGGGCGTCGACTTCATCGCCTTCACCGGACACAAGATGCTCGGCCCCACCGGCATCGGCGTCCTGTGGGCCCGCGCCGAACTGCTCGACGCCATGCCCCCGTTCCTGTCCGGCGGCTCGATGATCGAGACCGTCACCATGGAGCGCACCACCTTCGCCAAAGCCCCGGCGAAGTTCGAGGCCGGCACGCCGCCGGTCGCCGAGGCCGTCGGCCTCGCGACCGCCGTCGACTACCTCGAAGCGCTCGGCATGGACAACATCCGCGCCCACGAGAAGCAGCTGGCCGGCTACATGCTCGAGCGGCTCGAGACCGTCCCGGGGCTGACGGTCGTCGGCCCGCGCGTCCCGATCGGCCGCGGCGCGACCGTATCGTTCACGATCGAGGACGTCCACCCGCACGACGTCGGACAGGTCCTCGACTCCGAGGGCGTCGCCGTGCGCGTCGGCCACCACTGCGCCAAACCGACCTGCATCCGCTTCGGCGTCACCGCCACCACCCGCGCGTCCGGCTACGTCTACACGACGACCGACGAAATAGACCGCCTGGTGTCGGCGTTGGAGAAGGTGCGAAAGGTGTTCGCCTGATGGATCTCGACGAGCTGTACCAAGAAGTCATCCTCGACCACTACAAGCACCCCAGGGGCGCCGGACTCAGGGAGCCCTACGAGGGGGAGTCGCACCAGGTCAACCCGACCTGCGGCGACGAGATCACCCTGCGCGTCCACGTGGAGGGAGACACCGTCGCCGACGTCTCCTACGAGAACGTCGGGTGCTCGATCTCCAAGGCCTCGGCCTCGGTGCTCTACGAGCTGGTCAACGGCGCGACGGTCGACGACGCGCTGGCCAAGATGGCCGAGTTCACCGAGCTGATGAACTCCCGGGGCCAGGGGGAACCGGACGAGGACGTGCTCGAGGACGCCGTGGCGTTCGCGGGCGTCTCCAAATACGTCATGCGCGTCAAGTGCGCGCTGCTGGGCTGGATGGCGTTCAAGGACGCCCTGGTCCGCGCCACCACCACGGCGACGCCCGCGGAGCCGTGAATGTACCGAGCCGCCGTACCGACTCCAGGAGGAGCCGCGCAATGACCGAAACCACGAAGCCCACCGAGGAGGACATCCTCGAGGCGATGAAGGACGTCGTCGACCCCGAGCTCGGCATCAACGTGGTCGACCTCGGCCTCGTCTACGGGGTCCACGTCGACGAGGAGAACATCGCCACCCTCGACATGACCCTCACCTCGGCGGCCTGCCCGCTGACCGACGTCATCGAGGACCAGTCCCGGTCCGCCCTCACCGGCGGCGCCGAAGGAGGCCTGGTCTCCGACATCCGCATCAACTGGGTGTGGATCCCGCCGTGGGGCCCGGACAAGATCACCGACGAAGGACGCGACCAACTGCGCGCACTCGGCTTCAACGTCTGATGGCGAGAGTCCGCCCCGCCGCGGGAGGAGGCCGGATCGTCGAAGTCGAGCCCGACCGACTCCCGCGCTGGGTCGAGCGCTTCGCCGAGCGCAACGGCGGCATCGCCTCCCACCAGGCCGAAGGCGACGCCTGGACCCTCGAGTCGAACGACGGTACCGTGGCCGACGTCACCTGGGCGCTGGCCGGTGCCATACCGCCCGACTGGCTCCTGGACGGCGAGCCGGCCGCGGTCGCCGAGCGCCTCCGCGACTACGCGCAGGAACCGCGCCGGATCGGCGTCCTCCTGGCCCGCAAGGGCTCCTATACGGTCGGCGTCGTCGTCGACGGCCGCATCGAGGCATCGAAGACCGGCTCGGCCTACGTCCAGGGCAAGACCAAGGCCGGAGGACAGTCGCAGCAGCGCTTCGCGCGCCGGCGGGACGAGCAGGCGAAGGCCTCGGCCAAACGCGCCACCGAATCGGCCGTCGCGGTCCTGGCCGGCACCGATATCGACGCCCTGGTGACCGGGGGCGTGGTCGAGCCGATCCTCGAGGATCCGCGCCTGCGCCACCTCGCCCCGGCGGTCCACTTCGGTGACATCACCGAACCCAAGCGGGCTCTGCTGACCGAGACCGCCTACCGGGCGATCTCGTTCGAGGTCCACATCGGCGACTGACGCCCTCCCTCGAGCCGCGGGGCCGGCGGGGCCGTCTCAGGAGTCGATGGCCAGCCGGGTGGACCAGTTGCCCTCGATCTGGTCCTGGACCTTCATATGGATCAGCTGCATGCCCTCCAGGGCCCGGGCGTACTTGAGGCCGCCGGTCCGGATCGGGCGCAGCCCGCCGTCCTCGCAGATGCCGGCGACCTTGGCGCACGCCTCCTCGTCGTCTCCGGCGATGAAGACGTCCAGGGCCTCCCCGCCCGCGAGGCGCCCGGCGAAGGTGGTGTTGAAGGCCTTGACGACCGCGGCGTCCGGCGCGGCCTCGGCGACCTGTTCGGCCGCCGACTTCCCCGGCGGGGTGACCAGCGCGTCGAAGCTCTCGAAGTCGACCGGGTTGCAGATGTCCACGACCGTCTTGCCGGAGAGCCGGTCGGACCAGCGCTCGGCCAGTTCCAGGCTCGCCTGGTAGGGCGTGGCGAACACGACGACGTCGGCCCCGCCGGGCTCCTCCAGCGCCTCGCCGGCGGCGTCGCCGCCGAGCTCGTCGGCGAGCGAGGCGGCCTTCTCCGGTTCCCGGTCGGCGATGCGGAAGCGCTGCCCGCCCGCGACCAGTCGCGTCCCGATGCCGCGGGCCATATTGCCCGAGCCCACTATGAGCGTCTCCATGTCTCCCCCTCGGTGTTGATTCGGAGCGGCCGACGCCGGCTCACAGCTGCGAGCGTAGGCGCGGCGGCCGGTCGGGGGAGCCGAAAGCCGCTATTGCGGGCGCTTGTCCACGGTCCAGGCGCCGGCCGGGACGATGATGTTGCCGATCTGCGCTTCGGAGTCGGTGTGGTTGATGATGTAGCGCCACGGGCCGCGGTCGACGACGTCGACGCCGGGCGAGCCGGGCCCGTTGAGGTCGAGGGCCTCGAACAGCCGGTCCCAGGCGTCGTCGACGAGTTTGCACGAGACGTACCAGGCCTCGCCCTCGCCGAACGGGTTCACGGTGACCGCCGGCTGGTTCTCGATGATCTCCCCGGTCGCGTACTGGGTGACGCACTGGGCGCCGCGCAGCTCGACCAGTTCGCAGAACCGCTCGGCGGCGCCGAAGTTCCACAGTGCCCTGACCTCGCCGGCCGGCTGCGGGAGGTGCTCGAGCACGCGGATGCCGAACAGGTCGGTGAGCCCGCCGAGATAGCCGCCGAGCCAGACCTGGCAGTTCTCGTCGACCGCGCCGGTGAAGTAGGAGGCGACCAGCCGCCCGCCTCCGGCGGTGAACCAGCGCAGGTTCTCGGCGGCGGCCTCGCTGAGCACGTACGTGGTCGGTGCGATGACCGTCGAGTACTTGCTCAGGTCGCCCTCCGGATGGGCGAAGTCGACGACGACGCCGCGGTCGCGCAGCACGCGGTGGATCTGGGCGACGTTCTCGAAATAGTCGACGCGGGCCGGAAGCGAGGCGTGCCCGCCGGTGGCCCACCACGACTCGGGGCTCCACAGGATCGCCACGTCGGCCTCGACCGGCTCGTCGGCGGCGTCGGCGAGGGCCGGCAGGGCCGCGCCGAACTCGACGACCTCCCGGAAGACGCGGGTGTCCTTGCCGGCGTGGGGGACCAGCGCGGAATGCCACTGCTCGGCGCCGCCGCGGCCCGAGCGCCACTGGAAGAACAGGGCCCCCCGGGAGCCGCGGCTGATGTGGATCATCGAGTGGCGGGCCATGCGACCAGGTCCCTTGGCGATCGTCCCGTCGGGGCTGTGGATGCCGCCGGCGGCCTGCTCCATGAGCAGCCACGGCTCCCCGCCGGCCCAGGCGCGCGAGAGGTCGGCGTGGAGGGCGCTCTCCCGCTCGGCGGTCTCGTCGGCCGCGCCGGGGTAGGAGTCGAAGGCGACCAGGTCCACCTCGCGGGCCCACTTCCAGTGGTCGACCGGCACCCATGCGCCGAACACGAAGTTGGTGGTGATGCGGATGTCGGGGTTGGCGCGGTGGAGGATGCCGCGCTGGGCGCGGTAGTGGTCGAGCAGGGCGTCGGAGGTGAAGCGTTTGAAGTCGAGTTCATGGGCGGGGTTGGTGAGGTACTGGGTCGCCCGCGGGGCGAGGATCTGGTCCCAATCGGAGTAGCGCTGGCTCCAGAAGTCGCCCCACCAGGCTTCGTTGAGAACTTCGAGGGTCTCGTACTTCGCGCGCAGCCAGTCGCGGAAGGCGCGTTCGGCGTGCGCTGAGTGGCTGGTGGTGCCGTATTCGTTGTGGACGTGCCACATCGCCAGCGCGGGGTGCTCCGCGTAGCGTTCGGCGAGCGCGGCGGCGATCCGCTCGGAGGCCTCGCGGTAGGCCGGGGCGTGGACGTCGTAGGTGTCGCGGGAGCCGTGGACCTGCCGCGTGCCGTCGGGGCGCTCGCCGAGTGCGTCGGGGTGGGCGAGGGTGAACCACGGCGGCGGCGAGGCGGTGGGGGTGGCGAGGTTGACGCCGATGCCGCCTTCGTGGAGTTTGGCCATGATCCGGTCGAGCCAGCCGAAGTCGTACTCGCCCTCGCGCGGTTCGAGCCGGGCCCAGGAGAAGACGCCGACGGTGACGAGGTTGACGCCGGCTTCGCGCATGAGGGCGATGTCGTCGTCCCAGACCGACTCGGGCCACTGCTCGGGGTTGTAGTCGCCGCCGTACCACAGGCCGTCGACGTCGTGGGGCCAATCCATGCGGGGGTCCTCCAGAAACACGGGGAGAGTTAGTTGCCCGTCAAAACTAACTGGTTCTCAGAGCGGTTGCCCACACGATTCTGGCGCAGAGCGACGCAGTGCCCTCATTCGGGAGCGAGCGCGGCGAACCGCTCCGACCGCAGGCGCTCGGGCCAGGTGTCGTCGAGCGGCGGCATGGTCGCCGGGTCGATGCCGACCGCCCACGCCAGCAGCAGGTCGGCCAGCCGCGGGTTGCGCGCCAGCGCCGGTCCGTGCATGTAGGTCCCGATGACGTGGCCGGCCCAGGCCCCTTCGGTGACGCCGTCGTTGCCCACGCCGGTGTTCACGTGGGCCAGCGGCTGCACCGCCTCGCCGAGGTGGGTCCGGCCGCCGTGGTTCTCGAAGCCCGTGATCGGGCCGATGCCGAGCGTCGGGGTGCCCTCGCCGGCGATCTCGCCGACCGCGCGGGTCTCGCCGCGGTCCGAGCGCAGGTCGAGGATGCCCAGGCCGGGGTAGCAGCGGCCGTTGGCGTAGAACGACTCGCCGAGCAGCTGGTAGCCGGCGCACACGGCCAGGATCGGCCTGCCGGCGTCGGCGGCCTTGCCGAGCGCGCCGTCGTCGAGGAGCCGCTCGGCGGCCACGGCCTGCGGCCCGTCCTCGCCGCCGCCGATCAGGTACATGTCGGCGCCGTGGGGGATGTGCTGGTCGCTGCGGATCTGCATCGGTTCGACGTCGATGCCGCGGGCGCGGGCCCGGTGCGCCAGTACCAGGAGGTTCCCGCGGTCGCCGTAGGTCGACAGCAGGTCGGGGTAGAGCCAGACGATGCGCAGGGTGCTAGGTGCCACAATCAAAACCGCTTTCTGAGCCGCTCAGTTGACCCGGTTGAATTCCGCTCGGATGTCCTGGAATGCCGTGTAGTTCGCGACGACCTCCACCGGTCCGGGCGAGACCGCGGCGATGGCGGCCCCGATGTCGTCGGCGACGACGAAGTCGACCCCGTCGACCTCGAGGCGCACCGCCAGGTCGGTGCGGCGGTCCCCGGTGACGACGACTTTGCGCCCGACCAGCGAGGTGAAGTCGACGTCGTAGATCCAGGAGGTGTCGAAGCCGTCGACCACGCGCGCGTTGAGCGAGAGCACCACCGGCGGGTCCTTCTCGATCATGTCGAAGGACTCGAGCCAGCCGGCCGGGTTCTTCGCCAGCAGCAGCCGCAACTGGCGTCCGTCGCGCTCGACCTTGGCGTAGCGCCCGGCCACCGAGGTGACCTGCGAGAGGCGAGGCACGGCCTGGGCCGGCTCGACCCCGAACAGGCTCGCGATCGCCAGCGCCGTGGCCGCGTTGGCCCGGTTGACCCGGCCCGGCAGCTGCAGGTCGAGATCGTAGCGGCGTCCGTCGGGTCCGACGACGGCCTCGCCGGTGTGCGCCACCGACCACTGCGGGCTGGGGCGGTTGAGTCCGCAGTTGGTGCAGCGCCAGAACTCCCCGAAGCGGTCGAGGTGGGACCCGCAGTTCGGGCAGATCGACGAGTCCTGGGTCCAGTTCTGTCCGGCCGCGACCCACACGACGCGCTCGCATACGGAGGCGGCCCAGACGACGAGCGGGTCGTCGGCGTTGGCGACGATCGTGGTGTGCCCCGCCGAGTTCTCGAGGGTCTGGCGCCACTTGGCGGCCAGCGAGGTGACCTCCATCGCGCGGTCGAGTTGGTCGCGGGAGAGGTTCAGCAGGGCCACGACCTTCGGATGCGCCGCGTCCAGGAGCTGGCCGAGGTAGTGCTCGTCGCATTCGAGCGCGGCGTAGGTGGCCCGCAGCGACTTGGCCAGCGCCGTGGTGTGGCCGGTCGGCATGTTGGCGCCGAAGGAGTTCGTGGCGACCTTCCCGATCGCTTCGAGCGCGGCGGTGGTGAAGCGGGTGGTGGTCGTCTTCCCGTTGGTGCCCGAGACCAGCACGACGTGGCGTCCGTCGGCGAGCAGCTCGAGCAGCCGGGGTTCGACTATCAGGCCGACGCGGCCGCCGATGACCGACCCGTCACCGCGTCCGGTCGCCCGCGACAGTGCCGCCGCGGTCCGCAGCAGTGCGGTGGCGAATTTCGCGCGGGGGGTCAGATTCGCGCTCATGTGGGCTCGCTTTCCACTTGATCGGACTCGACGGCTATGCCCAAGAGTTTGTCACACGTCCGACCGGGCTCGTGCCGAGTGGCATGGGGTGCGTGAGGCGTTCGGTGCGACGGGGGCCCCGGGGCGCCCCCACTCCGCTCCACCTGCAGAGTCGCGGTCGCGGCGCGGATGCGGACCGGTAGCCAGGCAACCGCATTCCGCAGTCGCCCGCCTCGCTCAGTGTCCCCATGCGACTCCGCTCGGTCGGCGCCCGTACCTGGCCCACGCCGACCGAACGGGTGAAATACGAGCGGTACTCACGTCTACTCCTTCAAGTGGTCCACTCGCCACTCCACCCTCCACCACCAACCCTGAGCTGCACCTTCATCTTCCGAATCATGGAATTCGCACGGAAACAACCCCCAGGGGTGGGGAGAAGTGGAGTAAGGTGGGGCGCATTGGCGGGACGAGGGTCCCGTCGTCGCGGCCAGAGGGGCCGCGCAGCCTGAAGGTCACAGGGGGTGGCGCCGATGTTCCTCGGCACCCACAACCCGCGCCTGGACGACAAGGGCCGCGTCATCCTCCCCGCGAAGTTCCGCGAAGCACTCGCCGAGGGGGTGGTGATCACGAAAGGCCAGGAACGGTGCCTCTACGTCTTCCCCCAAGACGAGTTCGCCCGCCTGGCCGACGCGCTGCAACGAGCGCCGATGTTCAGCAAGGCCGCCCGGGCCTACAACCGCGTGTTCTTCGCCTCCGCCCACGACGAGGCCCTCGACAAGCAGGGACGGGTCACCATCCCGCCCCGGCTCCGCGAATACGCCGGACTCGAGCGCGACCTGGCCGTCATCGGCGCCTCCAACCGCGTCGAGATCTGGGACTCGGCGACGTGGGACGCCTACCTGGAGGCCTCGGAAGAGGCCTTCTCCGACATCGAACAAGGCGACCTGCCCGAAGGACTGTGAGAAGGAGGTGAGACTCATGAGCGCACCGCACCTGCCCGTCATGCTCGACGAGGTGCTCGAACTGCTCGCGCCGCCGGCCGCCAAGCCGAGCGCGCTGGCCGTCGACGCCACCCTCGGCGCCGGAGGCCACACCGAGGCGCTCCTGAACGCCCACCCCGACCTCACGGTCATCGGCGTCGACCGCGACCCGACCGCACTCGAACTCGCCTCCGAACGCCTGGCCGCCTTCGGACACCGCTTCATCCCGGCCCGCGCGGTCTACGACGCGATACCGCGGGTGCTGTCCGAACACGGCTTCGAGGCCGCCGACGCGATCCTCTTCGACCTCGGCGTCTCCTCGATGCAGCTCGACCGCCCCGAGCGCGGCTTCTCCTACGCCCAGGACGCGCCCCTGGACATGCGCATGAACCCCGACGACCGCCTCACCGCCGAGATCGTCGTCAACACCTACGAGGTCCCCGACCTCGTGCGCATCCTGCGCGACTACGGCGAGGAGAAGTTCGCCCCGCGCGTCGCCAAAGCCATCGCCGCCGCCCGCGCCGAAGCGCCGATCACCTCCAGCCGCGCGCTGGCCGATCTGGTGCGCGAGGCGATCCCGGCCGCGACCCGGCGCACCGGCGGCAACCCCGCCAAACGGACCTTCCAGGCCCTGCGCATCGAGGTGAACCGCGAACTCGAGACCTGGTCGGCCGCGCTGCCGGCCGCCCTCGACGTCACCGCCGTCGGCGGACGCGTCGTGGTGATGTCCTACCACTCCCTGGAGGACCGCATCACCAAACGCGAGCTGGCCAGGCGGGCCAGCTCCACCACCCCGGCCGGCCTGCCGGTCGACCTCCCCGGAACCGAGCCGGAATTCCGGCTCTTGACAAGGAAAGCCCAACAACCCACTCGCACCGAACTCGACCGAAACCCGCGCTCGGCGCCCGCGCGACTGCGCGCCGCCGAACGCATAGCACCGTCCACCGGAGGAGGAGGCGACTCATGAGCAACGCGCCATACCGTCGGGCCCAGGCAGATGCCGACGAGATCATCAAGGCCGCCCGTCGCCGGGCCCGCGCCGCTTCCTCGCGGCGACGTGCCCTGGTCGGCGAGTCGAGTGAAGCTCCGGTAGTCGACGGTTCGCTGGCGCTGCAGCCGGCCACCGCCCCGGTCGAGGCGCCGCCCGCACCGGACGAGCGCAAGACCGAGCCGGTCCCCGTTCCCGGCCGCCGCGCGGCCGAGCGCCCGGAGGCCCGGCCCGCTCCCGAGCCGGTCGAGGTGCCGCGCCCGGCCTTCGTCGCCGGCGTCGTCGCGCTGGTCGTGGCCGGGATCGTGGGTCTGCTGCTGCTGAACACGGTCATCAACGAGGACGCCTACCACCTCCAGGACCTGCGGAGCGACGGCGTCGAACTGAGCCAGACCGAGCAGCAGCTCAACGCCCAACTGGCCGACCTGCGCTCGCCGAACAACCTCGAGGTCGCCGCCGAGGACTACGGCATGGTCAAGCCCGACAAGGTGCTCATGCTGGACCTGTCGACCGGCACGATCGTCGAGCGGCCTTGGGGCGGAGAGTAGCGACTCCTTGACTTCGTCCCCTCCCCGAGGGGAGGGGATTCCAGTCGTCACCGACTGGGTTTCCTGTTTCATCGACAGTCGCGCCAACACCCGGGGGTGTCAGTGTCTTACACCGTCTCGGCAGGCGGTAACGGCCAGCCCGGCCGCCAGAATGTTCTTCGCCGCGTTCACATCGCGGTCCTGGGTGTGGCCACAGTCAGCGTCGGAGCAGCGGAACGTTCGCTGCGCCAGCGGCATCTGCTCTACCAGCGCACCGCATGCCGAACACGTCTTGCTGGAAGGCAGCCAACGGTCGACGGCGACCACGGTCCGGCCCGCCCATTCGGCTTTGTATTGGAGCATGCGGCGGAACTCGGCCCAGGCGGCGTCCGCGATCGCGCGGGACAGGCGGTGACCTGCGAGCATCCCGCGCACGTGCAGGTCCTCCACGGCGATCACTTGGTTCTCGTTGACCAGCCGGG